>JAVXLU010000064.1:0-12837 GCA_036646635.1 Romboutsia sp. | reverse complement strand
AATTACCACATAGAGTATGTCCAGATTGTGGATATTATAAAGGTAAAGAAGTTGTATCTAAATAATAACTTCTAATAAAAACATGTAGATTATTCTACATGTTTTTTTTGTTTAAAAACTTATATAATGGATATTAAAAATGTAAATGATATAATAAAATAAACTTTTATTTTGAGTTAATAATAAAAATAATAACAAAAGTATTGATAATTTTATTACAATACTATATACTACTATTAGTAGCTGGTACTAATTTCAGCTATAAAAACTTGGAGGTAACATGAAAAAGAAAAGCAAAGCCCAAAGACAAAAAGAACTTGTTGATATGCTAAAGGCTGACCCTTTTTATACTGATGAAGAATTATCGGTATTATTTGAAGTAAGTATTCAGACTATAAGATTAGATAGAATGAGTTTAAATATACCTGAACTAAGAGAAAGAGTTAAAACAATAGCCGAATCGGAAAGTTCAAAAGTTAAAACTTTAGGAATTAAGGAAATTACAGGAGAAATAATTGACTTATCTGTAGGGCAACTAGGAATATCTATGTTAGAAATTACAGAGGATATGCTTTACTCTAAAACTAATACTTTAAAGGATACATATATATTTTCTCTAGCAGACTCACTAGCAATGGCTATAATCGATGCACCAAAGGTTATTATGAGATTTGCAAATGTTAAGTGCTTAAAATTAATAGAGCAAAAAGATAGGCTTATAGCAAAGGCTGAAATTTACAAAACAGCTGACAAAAAGCACTATGTAAAAGTTGTAGTTAATAATAAAGCACAGGAACAAATATTTAGGGGAAAATTCATATTTGAAGAATTAGATTAGGAGGAAAAGTTATGAAAATAGTAATAGATGGAATGGGTGGAGACAATGCACCTAAGTCTAATGTAGAAGGTGTAGTAAATGCTATAAAGGAATATAGTGTTGATTTAATAATCACTGGAGATAAAGATATATTAGAAAAAGAATTTTCTAATTATGAATTTGATAAAAGTAAATTAGAAATAGTTAATACTACTGAAATTATAGAAAATGAAGATAAGCCAGTAAAGGCTATTAGATCAAAAAAGGACTCTTCTATGGTTGTAGCACTTAGACTTGTAAAAGAAGGTAAAGCAGATGCTGTTATATCGGCAGGAAGTACAGGAGCACTTCTTGCAGGAGGACTATTCGTAGTAGGAAGAATAAAAGGTATAGATAGACCTTGTTTATGTCCTGTTATGCCAAATGCAAAAAGAGGAATGACTATTATAGCTGATGGTGGAGCTAATGTAGATTGTAAGCCTAGAAATTTAGTTGACTTTGCGGCTATGAGTAATATATATGCTAAAAAAGTTTTAGGAATGGATAATCCTAGAATAGCTTTAGCTAATGTTGGTAGTGAAGAAGGAAAAGGAAATGACTTAGTAAAAAAAGCTTATGAAGAGCTTAAAAATATAGATATAAACTTTATAGGAAATGTAGAAGCAAGAGATGTTATAAATGATTATACGGATATAATTGTTTGTGATGGATTTACAGGAAATATATTATTAAAATCTGCTGAAGGTGTAGCAATGTCTGTTATGAATCTTATAAAAGAAACACTTATAAGTAGCACAAAAGGAAAATTAGGTGCTCTTTTAATAAGAGATGACATGAGAAAATTAAAAAGCTTTATGGATTATTCTGAATATGGTGGAGCACCACTTCTTGGAGTTAATGGTGGAGTTATAAAAGCCCATGGAAGTTCTAACTCAAACGCTATAAAAAATGCCATAAATCAAGGCATAAAGTTTGCTGAAGGAAATGTTATTAAAGAGATAAAAGAGTTTATAAAAGATATGGAAGAAAATAAAATAGAAGAATAAAAATAAACTCGGTTTTGGAGGTTTAAGATATATGAATAAGAATGCTGGTATATTAGGAGTTGGAAGTTATTTACCAAGCAATATAGTTGATAACTTTTACTTTGAAAAAATAATGGATACATCGGATGAGTGGATAAAAACTAGAACAGGTATAAGTCAAAGAAGGAAAGCTGATGAAAATGAAGCAACTTCTGACTTATCTACTAAAGCAGCATTAAATGCTCTTAAATGTGCAAATTTAAATCCTAAAGACTTAGATTTAATAATTGTAGCTACAGCAACTCCAGATATGATTTTTCCTTCAACAGCATGCTTAGTACAAGAAAATATAGGTGCAATTAATGCAGCAGCATTTGATATATCAGTAGCATGTTCAGGCTTTATATATGGAATGACTATAGCTAAGCAATTTGTTGAAACAGGAATGTATAAGAATATTTTAGTAATTGGAGCAGAAGTACTTTCTAGAGTTTTAGACTATAGTGATAGATCTACATCTATTTTATTTGGAGATGGAGCAGGTGCTGTAGTTATAGGAAATGTTGAGTATGGAGGAATTTTATCTACATATCTAGGATCTGATGGAAGTGGAGCTAACTTCTTAAATATACCAGCAGGAGGTTCTAGACTTCCAGCTACTCAAAGTACGTTAGATAATAAATTACATAATATAAAAATGGCAGGAAATGATGTATATAAGTTTGCGGTAAGGATAATGGGGGAATCATCTTTAAAAGCTTTAGAGATTGCAAATTTGACAACTTCAGATATAGATTGCCTCATACCACATCAAGCAAATATTAGAATAATTGAAGCTGCAGCTAAAAGGTTAAAATTAGATAACAATAAGGTTTTTAAAAATTTAGATAAATACGGAAATATGTCTGCAGCATCAATTCCAGTAGCATTGGATGAAGCGTATAGAGAAGGTAAAATAAGCAAAGGTGACAATGTTGTTTTAGTAGGCTTCGGTGGTGGTTTAACTTGGGGGGCTTCAGTAATAAATTGGAGTATACAAGGAGGAAATAATGAATAAAGTTTGTGAATTATTAAATATAGAATATCCTATAATTCAAGGTGGTATGGCTTGGGTTGCAGATGCATATTTAGCAAGTGCAGTTTCAAATGCAGGAGGCTTAGGTTTAATCGCAGGAGGGAATGCTCCTAAGGATATTATAAAAGAAGAAATACGTAAATGCAGAGAATTAACAAATAAACCATTTGGTGTTAATGTGATGTTACTTTCGCCATTTGTAGATGAAATAATAGAATTAATAATAGAAGAAAAAATACCTGTAATAACTACAGGTGCAGGAAACCCTGCAAAATATATAAAGTCTTTAAAAGAAATAGGAACAAAGATAATACCTGTAGTTCCGAGTATTGCACTAGCTCAGAGAATGGAAAAACTAGGTGCAGATGCAGTAATAGTAGAAGGAACCGAAGCTGGCGGACATATAGGTGAATTAACTACAATGGTATTAACTCCTCAAGTAGCAGACTCTGTTGATATACCTGTGATAGCAGCTGGAGGAATAGCTGATGGTAGAGGTATAGTAGCATCTTTTGCACTAGGTGCTAGTGGGGTTCAAGTTGGAACTAGATTTATATGTAGTGATGAATGTAGTGTGCATGAGAACTATAAAAATATGGTATTAAAGTCAAAAGACAGGGATGCCATAGTAACAGGTCGAACTACAGGACATCCAGTTAGAACTCTAAAAAATAGATTAGCTAAAGAAATTTTAAACATGGAAAAGCAAGGTATTGACTCACAAGATATAGATAAAAGAGGTGTGGGTTCTTTAAGGCTAGCTACTAAAGAAGGCGATGTGCATAATGGGTCATTTATGGCAGGTCAAATAGCATCAATAATAAAAGATATAAAGCCTTGTAAAGAAATTATTAATAGTATGGTTAACGAGGCAAGAAACATTATGCCAAATATTAATCTATAAACTAGGAGGTAATCTATGGGTAAAGTAGCATTGGTGTTCCCTGGGCAAGGTGCTCAGTATGTAGGAATGGCAAAAGATATATATGAAAATAATAGCACAGCTAAAAATATAATAGATGATGCTTGTAGTGTTCTTGATATGGACTTAAAAAAAATCATGTTTGAAGGTAGTGATGAAGAATTATCAAAAACAGAAAATACTCAGCCTGCAATAGTAGTTCATAGTATAGCTATTTTAGAAGCTATAAAGGAAAAAGTAGATTTAAATTATGATGCATGTCTAGGATTATCTTTAGGTGAATACAGTGCATTAGTTGCAGCCGATGCTATTGCGTTTAAAGATGCAGTATCTTTAGTTAAAAAAAGAGGAAGATATATGCAAGAGACAGTTCCAAAAGGACAAGGTGCTATGGCAGCAATACTTGGTCTAGATAGAAATAAGGTAGGAGATGTTATAAAGAGTATTAATGATGGAATTGTTGAAGTTGCAAATTATAACTCTCCAGGTCAAATAGTTATATCAGGAGAATTAAAAAAAATAGATGAAGCTATCGTAAGATTTAAAGAACATGGTGCAAAAAGAGCAGTTAAGTTAAATGTTAGTGGACCATTTCACTCATCGATGTTAAGAGAAGCTGGAAATAAATTATCTAAAGAATTAGATAAAGTTAATATTATAAAACCAAAAGTATCTGTAATTTCTAATGTAAATGCAGATTATTACGAAGATGAAGGAAGAGACTTACTTATAAAGCAAGTTAGTTCCTCAGTACTTTGGGAAGATTCAATAGAAAAGTTATTAAATGAAGGTTATGATACTTTTATAGAAATAGGACCAGGAAAAACATTAAAAGGTTTTATTAAAAAAATATCTTCTGGGCAAAAAGCTAATGTAAACATTTATAACGTAGATGGAGTAGATTCTTTAAATGAATTTATAGAAATTTACAGAAATGGAGAGATATGATGTTAGACTTAAATGGGAAAGTAGCCATAGTTACTGGAGGTTCAAGAGGTATAGGTAAAGAAGTTGCCAAAAAATTAGCTACACTTGGTGCCAATTTAATAATAAACTATACTTCGAAAGAAGAAGAAGCTTTAAAAACTAAAATAGAAATAGAAGCTATTGGGGTTAAATGTATAACTGTAAAATGTGATGTTTCTAAATCTGATGAAGTAAATAATATGATAGAATTAGGATTAAATGAGTTTGCACAAATAGATATATTAGTTAACAATGCTGGTATAACTAAGGATGGACTGCTTATGAGAATGAAAGAAGAAGATTTTGATAAAGTTATAGAAATAAACTTAAAAGGTGTGTTTAATTGCACTAAAGCAGTTACTAAGCATATGATGAAAAGAAAATACGGTAAAATAATAAATATAGCTTCTGTAGTAGGGATTATAGGAAATGCAGGTCAAGCTAATTATTGCGCTTCAAAAGCTGGTGTAATAGGATTTACTAAATCAACAGCTAGGGAATTGGCATCAAGAAATATAAATATAAATGCAGTTGCACCAGGATTTATAGATACAGATATGACAAAAATACTAAGTGATGACTTAAAAGAAAGTATGTTAAATAACATTCCTAAAAATATATTTGGAAAGCCTGAGGATGTAGCTAATGTTGCAGCATTTTTAGCTAGTGATATGTCAAGTTATGTTACAGGTCAGGTTATAAATGTAGATGGTGGAATGGTAATGCAATAATAGATAAAAATTTATAAAATAAAATAAAAAATTTTGGAGGAAAAAAATATGTTTAATAAAGTTGTAGAAATAATAAGAGAGCAATTAAGTATTGATGATAAGGAAATAACTATGGAAACATCATTAATGAAAGATTTAGAAGCAGATTCATTAGATGCAGTAGAAATAATAATGGCACTTGAAGATGATTTTAATATAGAAATACCAGATACTGAAGCAGAAAAGTTCCAATCTATAGGAGATATAGTTAAATTTATAGAAGCTAATAAATAGTGGAGGTATTCTATATGAAAAAAAGAGTTGTTATAACGGGCCTTGGTTGTGTGACACCAATAGGAAATGGAAAAGAAAAATTTTGGAATAGTATAAAATCTGGGGTATGTGGAATTGATAAAGTAACTAGATTTGATGCGAGCACATTTCAAACACAAGTTGCAGGTGAAGTAAACGATTTTAATGGAGAAGAATACATAAATAAAAAAGAACTTAAAAGATTAGATAAATTTACTCAGTATGCAATAGCATCGGCTAAAATGGCTGTAGATGATTCAAATCTTAATTTAGATGAAGTAAAAAGAGAACGTATGGGAGTTATAATAGGGTCTGGAATAGGTGGAGTTGAAACTATAGAAGAACAACATAAAATTCTCTTAAATAAAGGTAATAAAAGAGTAAGCCCATTCTTTGTTCCTATGATGATAGGAAATATGGCGGCAGGTCAAGTTTCTATATTTTTAGGAGCAAAAGGACCAAATACTAATGTATGTACAGCTTGTGCATCTGGAACTCATTCAATAGGAGATGCATTTAAACTTATTCAAAGAGGAGATGCTGATATTATGGTTGCAGGTGGAAGTGAAGCTCCAATAACAGCACTTTCATTCTCGGGATTTTGTAATATGAAAGCGATGTCTACTAGAAATGATGATCCTAAAACATCATCAAGACCATTTGATAAAGATAGAGATGGGTTTGTAATGGGTGAAGGTGCAGGGATAGTAATACTAGAAGAATTAGAACATGCACTAAATAGAAATGCTAAAATATATGCAGAAGTTGTTGGATATGGATTAACAGCAGATGCTTATCATATGACTACACCAGCAGAAGGTGGAGAAGGAGCTACTCGTTCTATGAAAATGGCTTTAGAAGATGGTAATGTTCCTCTAGATGAAGTTGATTATATAAATGCTCATGGAACATCTACTCCTTATAATGATAGGCTGGAAACTCAGGCTATAAAAAATATATTTGAAGATAAAGCATATGATATATGTGTTTCATCTACTAAATCTATGACAGGGCATTTATTAGGAGCAGCAGGAGCTGTTGAAGCAGTTATATGTGCTATGAGTATAGATGATAATTTTATACCTCCTACGATAAATGTTCAAAACTTAGATGAAGAGCTTGATTTAGATTATGTACTAGATATAGGAAGAGAAAAAGAAGTTAGATATGCAATGTCAAATTCTTTAGGATTTGGTGGTCATAATGCGACTTTAGTATTTAAAAAATATTAATAACAAAAATCGTACTAAAAAATAATTAGTACGATTTTTGTATTTAGAATATAAGTAAATTTGTAGAAATAGTATATAAATTATATATAAACTATTACGAAAAATATTTCTATAAATAAAAATGCCTATTAAAGAGAACATTCTCTTTAATAGGCATTTTTATTTATAGAAATATAAAATTATTTTTGGAATATAATTCTACTTATAGAAATAGAATTATATAAACAAACAAGAGAGGAGGACAAGGTGTGAAAAGACTTTGTGATGAAATAATAAACTCACTTTCAATAAACCTAAGAGAAAAAATTCAAAGTATTTCAACAGATAATATAAATATAGAAGAAATTAGACTTAGATCAAATAAGCCATTAATATTAAATGCAAATAATAAAGATTACTTCTATAATCAAAAATTGAATAAATTAGATTTTAAAATGGACAATCCGTATATAGTGAGCAAAGAAGATGTAGAACAAACATTTCAAATAATATGTAAATACTCTATCCATTCATTTATGGATGATATTAAAAAAGGTTTTATAACACTTAGAGGAGGACATAGAGTTGGATTAGTAGGAAAAGTAATAATAGAAGATGGACAGGTTAAAAATATAAAACATGTATCTTCATTAAATATAAGAATTTCAAGAGAAGTAATTGGGTGTTCTGATAAAATTTTAGCTCATATTATAAAAGCTGGAAACCAAGTTAATAATACTTTGATAATATCACCACCTCAATGTGGCAAGACAACATTAGTTAGAGATATAGTAAGAAATTTAAGTAATGGTAATGAAAAATATGGATTTAAAGGAATAAAAGTTGCTTTAATAGATGAGCGTAATGAAATTTCTGGTTCTTATTTAGGTATACCTCAAATGGATATAGGGATTAGAACTGATATAATAGAAACTTGTCCAAAGAATTTAGGGATTATGATGCTTTTAAGATCTATGTCGCCAAATCTTATAGTAACTGATGAAATAGGTAGTATAGATGAGATAAAGGCACTATATACGGCTTTAAATGGAGGTGTAAGCTTAATTACAACAGTTCATGGAGATTCTATAGACGACATAAAAAACAGAAAAGAATTGAGCTGTTTATTAGATGAAGAATTATTTAAAAAAGTAATAATATTATCAGGTAAAAAAGGACCAGGTACTATAGAAAAAATATATGATTTAGAGGAAAAGAGATGGTATTTTGCAAATTAAAATAATAATTATTAGTATTTTAGTTGGATGTAGTTACTTAATAGGGGAGTATATTCATAAAGCTTATATAAATAGGCATAAACAACTAAATGACCTCATAAGAATATTAGAGATTATAAGAATGGATTTATCCTTTGGGCTATATACATTAGAGGAAATATTCAAAAAGGTTGGAGAAAAAAAAGAATATTGTACTTCAACCTTTTTTAAAAAATTGGAGTATGAATTACATAATAATCAAAGTAAACTTTTAGATCAAATTTTAAGAGATAATATAGATACTTTAATCAAAGAAACTTATTTACAGCATAATGAAGTTGATGAATTAAGAAAACTTATACTTACTCTAGGTAAAAGTGATATAGAATCTCAAACAAGGATGATAGATTTGTCAATTGAAAACTTCAAAGAATTGACTAAAGAGACAAAAGAAGATGTAGAAAAAAAAGGTGTAGTTTATAGAAAATTATCTACTTTAATAGGACTAGTAATAGGAATAATTTTGATATAGGGGGATAACATGGATATATCTTTAATAATAAAGGTTGCAGGGATAGGACTTTTAATCTCAGTTCTTAATATGCTTTTGGAAAAAACAGATAGAAAAGATTGGGCAGCATTTACGACATTAGCAGGAGTAATAATTGTATTAGGTATGGTATTAGGGGAAATAAATGATTTATTTAATGCAGTGAAAACAATGTTTCAACTTTACTAAAGAGGAGGAGATATTTTGGAAGTTATGCAATTAGTAGGTATTGCAATAATATCAACAACACTCTGTTTGGTAATAAAAAAGGACAGACCTGAAATAGCAATGTTTATAGCAATACTTACAGGAATAACAATATTATTATCAGTAATATTTAAACTTAATTTTATAGTAGAAAGTATACAAGATTTAGCACAAAGGGCTAATATACCGACAATGTACATATCTTTAATAATAAAATTAATTGGGATAGCATATCTTATGGAGTTTGCCATACAACTTTGTAAAGATTGTGGGGAAGGAAATATTGCTTCTAAATTAGAATTTGGGGGGAAAATAATAGTAATGAGTATGTCATTTCCAATACTTTTATCAATTGTAGAAATGGTGCTAAATATTATCCCATAGGAGAATGATTACGTATGAAAAAAACATTTTTAGGTGTAGTATTAACTGTATTTCTAGTACTTGGATCTTTTATAGTATGCTTTGCAAATGAAAACAATAATAAGGAAGAAAACTATGATGAAACAAAAAAAAGTATAGATAAATATATTGATGGACAATTAGAAAAAATAAATTTAGATGAAATACAAGGTTATATAAAGACCTCATCAGCACTAGAGGATATAAATCTAAAAACATTTGTAAAAGAACTTATTAGTGGAGAAAAAACAATATTAGATTTATTTAATAAAGAAGGAATAAAGCTAATGTTATTTGATGAATTTAAGTCGAGTATAAAGGTTGCTACAATAATTTTAGTATTAGCTCTTTTATCCTCTGTTTTAAAAAGTTTAGATAACTCTTTTTCATCAGGGGCAGTAAGTCAAATAACTACATATATAGTATTTATAACAATGGTATCGCTTATATTAATTGGATTTAAAGATGTACTTGAAATATGCAATACAACTATAAACTCGACAGTAGGACTTATGCAAGTTATAATGCCAGTATTAATAACATTGTTAGTATTAATAGGATTTCCCATAACATCAACAGTATTGAATCCAATATTTATAGGAGGGGTTACATTTATAAATGTTGTATTTAAAAACTTTTTATTTGTATCAATTGCAGTTTCATTTGCAATATTAGTTGTAAATAATTTATCACAAAATATTAAATTAAAAAAACTAAGCTCATTTATAAAACAGATGAATCTAGTATCTTTAGGAGCCATGTTTACAATATATTTAGGGCTTGTATCTATGCAAGGACTGTATGTAACTAATATTGATAATTTTACAGTAAAAACAGCTAAATATGCTATAGGGAATTTTATACCAGTTGTAGGTGGGTTTGTATCAGATTCAGTCGATATATTATTATCGTCATCTCAACTAATAAAAGGTGTATTTGGTGGTATTGGACTTGTTTTATTAGTTGGCATATGCTTGATTCCTATTATAAAAATTTTATCAATAATAGTTGTTTATAAAGTTTGTGCAATAGTAGTAGAACCTATAGGTGAAGAAGGTATATCAAGTTTTTTAAATGAAGTTGCAAATTTAATGGTTATAATGCTTGCATGTATCATAGCAATAACTATAATGTTTTTTGTAACGATAGCAATATTAACTTCAATAAGCGTAGTGGCTCAAGGATAGAGGGGGTACTATATGTTAGATAGTATAAAAATGTGGATTGTAACTATATTAATAGGTGCATTTATAGTAAATATAGTAAATATGATGTTACCTGAATCTAAAATAAAACCATACATAAACTTAGTACTTAACTTTATATTTGTATTTATTGTACTAACACCTATTATTAGTCTGTTTTCTAATGATATGAGTCTAGAAGATAAGATTTTAAAATCAATGGGCCAGTACAATAAAGAGTATGTAGATAGTATAAATAAGTTAGCACATAAAACAGGTAATAATAGTTTAGCAATAGGATATGAAGATGGGTTAAAAGATGTATTAAAACTTAAATTAGATGAATATGGTTATGAGCTTGATGATATAGAGCTCAGTGGTTCTGAGATAGAAAATATTAAAGTTAAAGAAAAAAATAATAGTAATAAAATTAAAAATGAGGACATACAATCTAATGAAAATGAAAAATCTAAACAAGTATTTAAAGATAAAAATGCACCGAAAGATAAGGAGCATGAACTTAATCTAAATGAAGATAAGTTAAAAGAAGATCTAGTAAAAATACTTGATGTATCAATTGAGACAATAGAAATTGATTAATAGGGGTTGAGTAAATGTTTAAGAACTTAAATGAAAAAGATAAGAAAAAGATATACTCTTTATTATCATTAGGAGTTGTATGTGCAATAGTACTTATAGTACTTCCAAACTTCTCTAAAGATAATCAAAGTGGGGAAAAAGATGATAAAAATAATAAACCAACAGAAGAAGTAGAAAATAATAGTAATGACAGCTTAGAATCAAAGTTAAAAAGTATATTATCACAAATAGAGGGTGCTGGAGAACTTGATGTAATGATAACATTTGAATCGAGTGAAGAAATTCAACCAGCTTTTAACTCTAATACTAATACAGAAGAAACTAAGGAAGTAGATGCACAAGGTGGAGAAAGAACTGTAACTACATCTAGTGAAAATAAAACTATGATAACATCTAATTCAAACACTCCTATAGTACTAAAAACTAATGAGGCAAAAATAAAGGGAGTTGTAGTAGTATCAAGTGGAGCTGGCAATGCACATGTAAAAGAAATGCTTTATAGTGCTGTACAAACAGCATTACAAATATCAGGTCACCAAATAATTATATTATAAATCTGGGGGGATAAAAATGAAATTTAATTATAAGGGAAGAGGATTTGTGGTAGTAAGTTTAGCAGCAATGCTAGTAGTAGTAGGAACGGTTAATTATAAGTTAAGTCAAAAGTCTACACTAGAAACATCTAAAGAGCTTAGAGCTTATGAACAAGCTCAAGTAGAAAAGGATTTAGATAATAAAAAAGTTAGTAAAGAAGATGTAGAAGTTCAAGTTGTAGATAGTAAAACAAGTAAAATAAATGAAAAAGTAACTGAAACTAGCAAAGAAATAAAAACTCAATTAACATCAGAAAAAAATATGAAAAAAGCTACTTACATATTAGATATGAAAATGAATAGAGAAAAACAAAGAAATGAACTAGCACAAGATTTAAATGAAATGATAAATAATCCATCTACATCAGATGAATCTAGAAAAGAGGCATCATCAATGAAACTTCAATTAGTTAAAGATCAAGAAATAGAACTTAAAATAGAAAATCTTTTAAGTGCTAAAGGATTTGAAGATGCATTAGTATACATAAGTAGTAATAATGTAAATGTAGTTGTTAACGAAGAAAAATTAGAAAAAACAGATGCAGCAAAGGTATTTGATTTAGTAGCAGAACAAGCAAGTGTAAAATATGAAAATATAAAATTGATGAATAATAATCAAAATTAGAAACAAAATAAAATTATATTATAATGAAAATCCAATAACCTCAGAAATAACTGAGGTTATTTTCTTGCAAAGTTGTTTCGTATTTGGTATTATTATAATTATAAAAATAGTTCCTTAAAATAAGGGGGTAGTCTTTATCATGGAAAATAATAATTTTGGACAAGTGAAAATATCTAATGAAGTAATTGCTACTATAGCAGGACTTGCGGCTTTAGAAGTTGAAGGTGTAGAAACAAATACAACATTCACGGATAAATTACTTAAAAATAATGGCGTAAAAATACAAATAGAAGAAGAGGAAGTTAACTTAGATGTAATGGTTATGATAGATTACGGTGTATCTATACCAGATATAGCTTTTAAAATTCAAGAAAATGTAAAGAATACTGTTGAAACAATGACAGGATTAAAAGTTTCTCAA
>JAVXLU010000063.1:0-12907 GCA_036646635.1 Romboutsia sp. | reverse complement strand
GGTTTTCCAGTCGCATCTTCATATGCTTTCATAACTCCTGTAAGGGCACCTGTACTTATCTGTATAATATTATAGAATAAAGATAATTATGATATTAAATTGATTATGAAGTATTGTAAATACTTATTTGTGTATTTCTATATTATTATTGATAAGTTATAGAAATATATGATATACTTATATTAAGTTAAAGAGATAAAAAAGAGAGGTAGGAAGATGTATGATTATATATAAAGTAAAGGAACAAGTGATAAATGATATATCAGGATGGAAAGCAAAAGATAGATACGCAGTACTAATAGTAGAAGTAGATGAAGCAAATCCATTAGTATGGAAACCTAGCCCTCTAACTGAATTTCTAGAAGTATATATGTCAGAAAAAGCTGTTAATACAAAAATTCACTATGGATATGTAATATGTGATTTTCTCAATTACTTAAAGTTACAAATAGAATTAGGTGAAGATGAGTGTTTTGATATATTACAAGAAGAAGGGATATATGGTTTAAACTTTATTCATGCATCTAAATACTTAACATATATAGGAACAAGAAAGACAAAGGTAAACAAGAAAGGCGAAGAAGAGCTAGTAGTAAATAATTATTCTACAGTAAAAAGAAAAGAAAATATACTTATAGCATTTTACACATTTTTAAATAAGAAAAAAATACTTACCAATAAAGATGCTGTAGTTGAACATAAAGTAGTACCAATAAAAAATAAAGGGAATGTAACATCAAAAGGAAAGAGAGTTTCAATATCTCCATTTAAATATAGTCTTGAGTATAAAGTATTTTATCCTCCTACTAATCCTACCAATAGCTATGGAGAAAGTATTAAGGCGATAAAATTAGCAGATATGAAAAGAGCAACATGGGAATTGTTCTTAGAATATGCAAGAGATAATTATCCTGATATAGCACTGGGTGTAGCTATGCAGTTTATGGGTGGATTAAGATTAGGTGAAGTTGTAAATTTAACTATAGATGCAGTAGAAGTAAATCGAAATAAAGATAAGTTATTTTTAGATATAAATGATAGGCAATTATTTTTATTTAAAAGTTTAAAGAGTAAAAAATCACAAGTTAAATTCATAAGGGGAAATCAAGTTGTATTTAATTGGAATCAAGAATTATTTAACACATGGGATGAACATATGAAGTACTTATCTAGATTAAAGAAAAGAACTAATATTAAAGCTTTATTTGTTAATAAAAAGGGAAATCCAATGACAGGTGATGTGTACGAAGAAAGATTTAAAAAATTAAAATCAGATTTTATAGAGTTTCTTGAAAATTCTAAGCCAGTTGAAAGCAAGACTCTTAAGAAATACGCATGGTCTACTCATATAGGTAGACATGTATTTACTAATTTTATAATAAAAACTGGATTATCTAATAACTCTATGGGAGTTCCTGATGCTAAAATAGTTGCAAGTCTTAGAGGAGATAGGAATTTATCGTCTGCATTAGCTTATATAGATAGAATAGCAATGGTAGAAGCTATTGATGAAAACTTACAAAATTTAAGTAAAGAAGCATTAAAATAAGAAAGGATATAAAATGCATGAGAAATAAATTAGAGTTTGAAGCTGATAATATTAATGAAGATAAATCAAATTATGTAGATAAAGAAGAACTTTGTGAGATGTTAAATATAACACAAAAATATTTTAAAAATACAAATCAAGTTGTATATAGAGTTGTAAATGAATTTAAAATAAGAAAATTAAAGTTAAGTAGGTTTGAAATTTATTACAATAAGAATGATATAGAGAGTGCAATAAATGAACTATGTGAATTTCAAAATACTCATGTAAATGGTAGAGAAGCCAATAAGATATGCTCTAATTTATCAAAAGAGGGAATTGAAAGTATTTTAATACCGCCACATTACAAGTTAATTTGTAGAGATACATTAAATAAAATTTGGAATATAAAAGTTGTATTTAAAAAGCCAGAATTAGATAACTATACACAGTCTAGAGCAGATATAGGTAGAAAAATAGAGTCAGGGGAATATTTATCTACCAGTGATGCTAGTAAGATGCTAAATATGAGCGACAAAATGTTTTTAAAGCTAAAACAGTCTATTGATATGAATGAAATAAGACATTATCAAGGATTTTATTTTGATAAAAATGTAATAGAAAAACTAGTGAAAGAACAGAAGGAATTCTTCTCTGAATATATACCAAAATCAGTTGTGAAAAACAAATATTTTACACCTAAAACATTTTCTTCACATGAGGATAAGTTAACTAAATATGAACCTCCTAGAATAGCTTATACTTTAGAATATAGCTTTACAATGATAAAGGATAATTCATGGTTTAAGATATCTGAGGTTGAAGAATTAGCTAAGGAATTAAGTGAAAAAAAGAGAACTATAAAAAAAGAAAGAACTAGGGCTAAGAAAAAAGAATCAGAAAAAATAGAAGAAAATAAAGTAATGAACGATAAGGGATTAGAATTTAATATGGTACCTACAAAGATAGATTACAATTCACCTGGATATGATATAAATCATGATATATTGGGTTCAACATATTTTCATACTTTTCAAATTAGGCTTAATGAATTAAATGACTGGAATGGATTTAATTCAAACTCAGAGTACACAAAGGAAAAGTGGTTTGGATATATAAAAGATAAATTAGATTCCATGAGAGCTAATGAGAAGGTTTCAAATGGAAAAGTAAATCACTATGTTAGATGTACATTAGCATTAAAGTCAATGTTAGATTACTATGGACTGGATGAAGTTTACTCTCTTACAACAAACCAAATAAATACTTATTTTAATATAATAAAAACTAATATTATCAGATTAAATATATATGAGTTTTTAGGTCTGGTTAGTAAGGATGTGCAGTTGGTTTCAGGGAATAAAAGATGCGGATTTAGAATGGATAAAATATATAGTCCTCATAGAAGAGAGTCTTCTAAAACAATAGATGATATATATGATTTTGAGGTGTACTCAGATTTATTTAAATATTTAGTAGATGTAGATTTGCATGTTAAAAATAGTATATATGATATTAAAGTTAAAAATAGCATAAGATACGCATCTACATGGTTATATGTAATGTTACACATGAATAATGCATGGAGAAATGGCGATGTTACTGAGTTTCCTAAATTAGATATAGATGATTTGTTAGACGAGTTTCAAATTTATGAGTATAGTTGGTTTGAAAATAATAAACTTAGCATAGCAAAAGCTAGAGCTGTAATATCAAGGGTTATACAACATGAATTTAAAATATCAAAAACACAAGTGAAAGGAACTTTCTTTTGCTCGGATGAATTAGCTCCTTCTATGGCTACTAATATTTTGATTTTAACCTTATATCATAAAAGTAGAAGTATAATTTCAAATAATAGCACACTAATGGACTTTGGAAC
Organism: Romboutsia sp.; assembly: GCA_036646635.1. GTDB lineage: Bacteria > Bacillota > Clostridia > Peptostreptococcales > Peptostreptococcaceae > Faecalimicrobium. Next base: position 9,497 of record JAVXLU010000063.1, on the reverse strand, counting down.
TAAATATAATAAAGTTGGAGATAGTCATTTTAATAAATTCTTTAAAGAATTCAAACATAAAAATTTTAAATTCTTATCAAGGACTATGAATAAAACGGTTATGACATTTGTATACTATTTAGCTAATTTATCAGGTGACTCTAAAGCATTGATATATGCACAAAAACTGAGAGAGCATTTGTCAGAAGATTCAACTCTTCATTATTTAAACTTAGACAAAAGTAAGATAGAAAGTTTAAGTAAGCAATTATTTATGAGAGGTGAATTTGGATATATAACTAATATGCTACTAACTAGAGTATATGATGAAAATGTAACTAATTTTGAAGAAGCAACAGAAGCTATAGTAAGAATTAATGATATATTTGGAGATGTATTTAAAATTCATTCAACGGCAGGATTTTTAAATACTATTAGGATTGAAAGGCAAGCGGTAATAGATACCTTAGCAGAAAAAAGCTTTAATGAATGTCAAGAAATATTAACAGACTTATTTGCAAGGAAACTACCTTCAAGAGAAGACAATGTACAGTGCTTAGTATCTAAAGAAGGATGTAAGAGAACAGACCTTAAATCATGCTTTGAGTGCCAATACCATATACCATCAATATATGCATTAACAACATTATGTGAAAGTATAATTGAAGACATGAAGAATTATCACAATGTAAAAGGTGCAAAAAAATATAAGCTTGCATTAGCTATTGATAGAAAAAGCATTCTTTTAAAAGAAGCTATGGATATACTAACTCCTGAGTATGTATATAACTGCTTAGGTTTAACTAGGGATGAATTTAAATCAAAATTAAATTTAATAGATATGCCTGAAGATTTCTTAGAAGATAAAGAACTTTTAGAAAGGTGATAAACTGTGTATGAGTAGATTAATTGATAAGATAGATATAAATTTAGTAGAGGAAGAAATTGTAGATATAGAAGAGATAAAATCTAAACTTAGTAAACGTATTGTACAAAATGATATATTAAGAAGAGAAAGTAGAACAGCAACATCTGATGCTACATTTGATAGCGATATATGGATAATAGATAAACCTTTAACCCAAGGTTATATAAATTTAGATATGAGCTTTCTTACAGACTTAAATAAGTTTAAAAGGATTACGGATAAAGAAATAATAGCATTTAAATGTTTCTTTGCAGAAAAGATTTTAAATAAATATAATACTAGTATTCGTTCTGAATTATCGGTTATAAGAGATATAATAATGGTTACTAATAATTTTGATTTAGAAACTATAGATTCTCCATATGGAAATCCTATAAATCAATTATTAGACACTTATAGCGGTAAAACTAAATCAGACAAAATAAATAGTATTTTAGAATATTTATACTACTTAGATGAATTAGATATTTTAACAGAAGGACAAAATAAAGCCATTGAAACACTAATGACTATGGATACATCAAGGCAAGATAATGCAAGGGAACTACCTAAGGAAAAAGATATAATGGCTTTTGATTATTACTTAAAGCGATTTTATAAAGATGAATCATTTAGTGAAGATATGAAAATGCTTTATATGCCAATATTAATATGGTGGAAAATTACAACTGTTATACCTATGAGACCATCAGAATTATGTAGTAAATTAACTAGGGAGTGTTTGATAGAAGAATATGAAAAGTACTATATTTATGTAAATAGAATAAAATCAGGTGATGCATCTAATAAAGGTGTTGTTAGAAAAGGAAGAATACCACTACTAAATAAAATTCAGATAACTAAAGAAATATATGATTTGATAAATGATTATATAGAAAAAACTAATGAGTATGGTCAGACAGAAACATTATTTTCATATAAAGCCTTATGTGCTTTTAGAAAAAAGATAGCTATTGAATTTGGAGAAGAATATGGCTATATAACAATACCTATAGAACAAAAAATAGATGAAGAGTATTTTTCAATTAATGTACTTGGTCCTATGTTGAAAGGCTTCTATAAAAGAATAATATCAAATACTTATAAACATGAAGTAGAAAGACAACTTAATATAGGTGATACAAGACATATAGCTTTTACATCATTGTTATTACAAGGGGTTTCTCCTATAGAGATAGCCATGTTAGGTGGTCATACTTCTTTATCATCACAAGACCATTATCAAGGAAATTCTTCGTTTTATGCTGATTCAGAAATGATAGACTTTGTGAGTTCTAAAATGCATAGACGTGGTATATCTACAAAAGCTCTTAAAGATATTATATTCAATAAAGAGAAGTCAGAAGAACCTTCTAGAGACTTAGAAGTGTGCATACAAACAGAAGATGGAGTAGGATACTGTACAATAGATGTAGAAAATGACATATTGGCATGCGGAGATGAAGACTTCTGTATAGGATGCAAACATTGGTGGTGTCCTAAAACACAGGAAAGTTTTGTGGAAGTACAAGAATATTTAGAAAATAATATAGCTTCATCTATACATGTCAAAATTCAAAGAGAAAAAGTATTTCTACAAAAATTATTATCAAAGCCTAAAACAAAGCAATTAAATGGAGTATTAGACTTAGATAATGATTATGAATATAAATTAAAGACTTCCATTAATAAATTAAATAGAGAGCTATCCAGACTCTCAGATGTAGAGGTAATATTACAAATGAATAGTGGGTTAAATCTAAATGATACTAATCAAGATACAAAATTATTTTTGGAAGGAGAAATGTAATGGCAAGAGCTAAAAGAATTATAGATAAAGAAGAAGTTGATGAAATAATATATTTAAAGCTAAAAGAGCTAGGAGGTATGAAGAAAAGACTAACGTATAATTCAGTTTTTACCTTTAATAAAGAAATTGCAAATAATCCTAAATATAAACGAGAAAATGGAGATTTATTTAGCTTATATGGATATGATTTTTGGGCAAGTAGTTATAACAATGAAGATTATTATGGAAGACAAAGAATAAACGAAATAAAAAATGCTTCTAATGTAGTTGTTGCGGGTAAAGAATTTATAGCAGAAGTAGAAGATATTCATGCATTAGTAAATGAATATTATAAGAAACCTGAGGTGCTTTATAAGAAGCTAGCTAAAGTATTTGAAATGGATAAAACTAAGTTAAAAAACTTAGAAGAAGAAAATAAAAAGTTAAAGAAAGAAAAAGAAAATTTACAAAAAGCGTTACAATTATTTGAATATGAATTTGCAAGTATATTTTGTAATAGTCGCTTAGCTGATAATTCGTTAGTAGATGTTATATCTATGAATAAGACAAAGGATTCTGTGGTTTATAATAGTTTAAAGAATATGTTTAAAGATGATAAATTAGAAGAGTTCTCTAAAACTAAGGAAATAAATAATATAGAACCTAATAATGTTGTAAGTTTAAAAAGAGAAGAACGAAGAAGGAAAAGAGACGACTTATTTTAATAAATTATATGAAGATATTTAATAAATTCATAATTGAATATCTTCATATAAAAGTAGATTGACATGAAGGGGGAGAATGGATTGATAAAAATAGTAATATGTGAAGATGAAAAAGAGGAGCAAGAACTGTTAAAAACACATATTGATTGCATATTTAAGGAATTATCAATTGGATATAAACTAGATATATTTAATTCAGGAGAAGAACTACTTGAAAACTACAGTAAAGAAACTGATTTACTCTTGCTAGATATACAAATGGGAGAAATTAATGGAATGGACACTGCAAGAAAAATTAGAGAATTAGATAATAAGGTAGAAATTATGTTTATTACCTCATTAATAGAATATGCATTAGAAGGATATGAGATAAGAGCATATAGATACCTAATAAAACCTGTAAAGTATGATAGTTTAGAAAATAGTATAATAAATAGTATAAAAGAAGTAGATATAAAAAATAAATGTATTCTTATAAAAAAAGAAGGAAATAGAATTAAGTTAAATATAAATGAAATAACTTATATAGATGTTCAAAAAGAAGATATAACCATACATACATTAAATCAGATATACAAAACAAAAGGTACAATGAAAAATATTGAAAAAGAGATAAATTGTTGTAGATTTTTTAGATGTCATAAAAGCTATTTAATAAACTTAGAACATATAAAAAGTATAAAGCAATATTCTGCTATACTTACAAATAAAGAAGAAGTACCGATAAGTAGATATAGATTTAAAGATACAAAAAATAAAATTTTTGATTTTATTGAGGATAAGTTATGTTAGATTTCTATAGATTTTTATGTTCTGTGAATATGGTTGTATTTATATCTTGCTTTGTTATATTAATGAACAAAAAAGGTTGTATTTATAATAAAATGAATATGAAACTAATATTGATTTTAATATTAATAATAATTTTAATTGTTATTGGTATACCTTTTGGAATGGTAGTGATACAACCTTTAATTAGTATGATAGTAATATTGTTTTTAGTTTGTAAATTTATTTATGAGATTGATATAAAAAAATCTTTTATTAATTCGGTAATGTATAGTTTGGTGTACACATTGATAGAATGTAGTATTTATTGGATTTTATCTATGCGGTTAGATTATGTAGCTAACTATTTATGTACATTAAATCTTGGCATAAGCTCGTTTATTATTTTTTTAGGAACTTATTTTTTTGATAAACTAGAATTTCTTTATAGCAAAAATAAGTATTATTTATACATAATATTAACAATTGTAATTAATATATTTATAATTATATTTTCAAAAATATCAACTACAAAAATAAGTGATTTGTATAGTATAGTGATAAAAAACAATATTGAATACAATAATATAGTGAATGTTGCTAAGTTAGCAGGGTTTATGGAGGCTGTATTTCCTTATATCCTGATTATAATAAATATAATACTAATTTCTATATTTTTTAATTCTATAAAGTCAGAAAAAGAAAAAGCTAAAATACAACTTGCAAATGAAAAATTAGATATGCAGTACAAATATTATTTGATGGTTAAAGAATCTCAAGAAAAGATGAAACACGTATATCATGATATGAATAATCATATGAAAAATATAAAACATATGAAAAATCGTAATGAAAGTATAGATAAATATATCAATAATATAGAAGATGAAGTAAAAAGTAGCAGAAATCTTTATAATACAGGAAACATACTTTTAGATATTATTTTGCATGAAAAAAGTAAGGAGTGCATAGAAAATAATATAGATTTTAATGTGGGCATAGATTTTAGGAAATGCGAATTTATAGATATGATTGATATAAGTAGCATATTTTCAAATTTAATAGATAATGCAATAGAAGCATGTAAAAAAATTAATGATAATAATAGGGAAAGATATATAACCATAAAAAGTACCTTTATAAATGGTTATTTGGTAGTAAGATGTGAGAATAGCAAGATTAATAAAATATTATTTAAAGATAATAAGATTTTAACTTCTAAAAATGATAAATTCATTCATGGAATAGGTATTGAAAGTATAAAATCTTCGGTAAAAAAATATAATGGAGAATTAAAAGTGAAGAATTATGAGTTAAAGTTTATAGCTAATATTTATTTCCCAATTGAATAAAAAATTAATATGCATATAATTAGCTATTAACATGCTAGTTGTCGGCAAAAAAATACTAGTTGTCGGACTTATATTGAATAAAATTTTTTAAAATGTTACCTTTTATACAAAGAAGGTAGCATTTTTTATATGAAGTTTTATATGAAGAATTAATACAAGAAAGAGAGGTAAAGTTTTGGTTACATTTAAATTAGCAATAGCTTATATGAAAAAACAAAAGGGGAAAACAACAGCACTATTATCATGTATTGCACTTTCAGTGACACTTATCTTTTCAATGCTTGTAATTCGTGATTCAGGATATGATTCTCAAATTCAAGAAGCAAAAGATTTACACGGTGATTATCAAGTATGGTTTCAAGGCATTGATATAGATAAGGTCAATCAATTAGAAAATGATAGTGAAGTAAAAGAATCTAGTAAAGTTAAATATTTAAGTGAAGCTGTAAATAAAGAAAGTGGTGTTAAAGTTAATGTAAATTCTTTTGATATAGATTTTATAGAATCACTTAACTATAAAATGATAGGAAGAGAGCCATTAAAAGATGGAGAAATAGTTATAGAAAAAGAAGCTGTTAATCAAATGGGGATAAGCGACCCATTGAATAAGAATATTGATTTAATGTTAATTAATAAGTATCTAGATGGTAATGGTGCTAATCAAATAAATAGTACAAATAAAACTTTTAAAATTGTTGGTTTAATTGAAAAACCAGATAGATATTACAGTTCAGCATCTAACTCTATAGGAGGATTTAATGCTCAAGCATATGTATATGAACAAATAAATTACCCAATAAAAACTGAAAATACATATAAGGGAACTATATTCCTTAAAAATGAAAAAAATATTACTAAGTTTTTAAATAATAAGCAAAAAGAACTAAATCTTAGTTATGATTATTTGCGTGAAAACGATGAGGTTAGTACTGCGAAATTATTTAAAAATGCATCTATTAACAATATAGAAAATATTAAAAAGACAATTCTTTTAGTTATTGTTTCCAGTCTTGTAATATACAATATTTTTAACATTATACTAAAAGATATGATAATACAGATAGGACTTATGAGAGCTATTGGAATGTCAAAGAATAAAATTAAGCTTATGTTTACTAATCTAAGTCTTATTTATATAGTTTTAGGAACATTAATTGGTATAGTGTGTGGGACAATCGTATCATACATAGGTGTAAGATTAGTATATGGATATAGCACTACTTTAACAATAAGTAAAATAAGCATAATTTACTCTTTTATAGTTTCTATGTTAGCAGTATCAATAAGTAGTTTTATAGTAATTAAAAAAGCGATAAAAATATCTATAATAGACTCTATAAAAAGTAGTGAAAAGTATGAAAAAAAGTCAAAAGCTAGGAAAGTAAAAATAAATAAAACACATAAAAGTATAATTAGAAGTATTGCAAGTAGGAATGTATGGAGAAATAAATCTAGAACTATCATATCTATGATTGCAATTACTATGGTTAGTTCAATGTTTATTCTTAACTTTGGTATTAAAAGTCATCTAAAAGATAATATAGAGGAGGGGATAACAGGTGGAATTTGGGGAATGTCATATGGTAGTGTAGATAAAGCTGTAGGTGGTAGTTTAAATGGCACAGATAGTTTATTTTACAAACTAGATAAGAATATGATAGAAAAAATAAATAATATAGATGGAGTTGAAAGTATAGAGCCTAATTTCTTCAGTTTAGATGGATATATTTTATTATCTAAAGATAAAATATCTAAAGCTTATCAAGATGAATTAAACAGAAGAAATGAACTATTTCAAGAAAAACATAACAATGAATATCCACTTCTTATAAGAGGGTATAGTGATGAGTTATTAAAGAGTAGAGAGTCTTTTATTGAAGATGGAGAAAACTTAATAAATACAAAAGAAGGACAGTATAAAAAAGTTATGCTAGTAAACAACACTAACTCTCAAGTTACACATTCATTTGAAGCGAAGATTATCCAAAATGCAAAAGTTGGAGATATCATAGATATTAAAATACCTGTATATAAAGATAATGTAGAGAAATATGAAACTATTAAGGTTGAAGTTAGTGCTATTATGAAAGAAACTTATGCATCATCACAAGATGGAAACGTTGGTGTAGGTGGAGCACAGATAATATTCAGAGAAGATGATTATAGACAATTAACTAATCAAAATGAATATAATAAAGTGTATATTATGACTAAAAAAGGTAAAATGTATCCTGTTGAAAAAGAATTAGAAGAATTAACTAATAATTATGCCAATACAGAGATTGGAGGTAAAGGTGAAGACTTAAAATTAGTTGGAAGTCAACAAAATTCAGAGGATAGACTTTCAGCAATATACCAGTGTTTAATTTTACTTATACTTTGTGTAAATAGTATCTTTATTATGAGAAGTAATATTATTACAAGAAGAAAAGAACTATCAACCTTAAGAGCATTAGGAATGAGTATTAAAGATATTAAAAAGACTTTAATAATTGAAAGTCAATTTTATGGGGTAGTTGCTTCTATTATAGGAGCTATAATTGCAACTATAAACTATAATATAGGAATCTTAAGAGCCAATAAAACTCTTATAGCTGGAAGTTTTGAAAGAACTATAGCATATAAGATTCCTTTTAATCAGATATTTATACTCTTTGCTATTTTCATAATAATAGGATTTATGGCAGTCTATTTATCTAAAGATAAGATAGAAGTAGCTATAACAGATGGAATTTCAGAAAATGATTAGAGATATAAAGTATAAGAAATAATAAGGGAGGTAAAGTTATGAAGAAATTAATTGTAAAAAATATAGAAAAGATATATGGTAAGGATGATAATAAAGTAAATGCATTAAAGGGTATAGACTTGGAAATACAACCTAATAAATTTACAGCTATAGTTGGACAAAGTGGTTCTGGCAAAAGTACATTACTTCACTGCATGGCAGGTTTAGATAAACCAACTAATGGGAATGTACTTATAGATGATTTAGATTTATATACTTTGAAGGACGAAGAGCTATCAAAGGTAAGAAGAGAAGATTTTGGATTTATATTTCAAAGTTTTAATTTAATACCAGTTATAAGTGTATATGATAATATAGTACTTCCTATCTTACTTAATAGAGGTAGTGTAGATAAAAGATATATAGATGACTTAGTAGATAAATTAGGAATAGAATCTCAAATAAATAAATACCCAAATGAACTATCAGGTGGACAGCAACAGAGAGTAGCTATTGCAAGGGCACTTGCTAATAAACCATCTATAATATTTGCAGATGAGCCAACTGGAAACTTAGACAGTAAAACTACCTATGAAGTTATGAATTTACTTAAGTTTTGTGTGGATGAGTATAAACAGACATTAGTTATGATAACTCATAACAATGAAATAGCTAGTAGTGCAGATAATATTATAAATATATGTGATGGTAAAGTTATTTAAAGAATATAGACAAAACTAATATATAACAAATTAAAGTGTAAGAAAAAGACAGGTATATAAAGTTACCTGTCTTTTTAACTTACTATATTTAATATTAATTTTGTTCTGGAGTAGTATTCTCACTATCAGGTGAATTTAATGAATCACTAGTATTACCAGCACCTTCAGATGGACTCTCAACTGTAGTATCTGAGTTTTCAGATGAATTTAGGTTAGTTGAAGAATCAGGTTGAACATTTTCATCTACAGTAGAGTTTTGTTCTAATGAGTCAACAGAACTATCTCCAGTAGAATCACTATTAGATTCTTCATTTGATGGAGGTGTTGCATTGTTATCGTCTACTTTATTAGAGTCATTTCCATCGAATAATCCTGTGAACCAATTCCATATCTTAGCGAAGAATCCTTCGACTTCTTCACTTGAAGGTAAGTTTATAGCATCTTTATCAGTTGCATCTATAATAGCATTATCTCCTAATACACTATCATCAGTAGAACCTAATATACCTAAATCTTTATCTTCACTT
>JAVXLU010000062.1:0-12993 GCA_036646635.1 Romboutsia sp. | reverse complement strand
GGCATATTTCTTTATCTACTTGGTTTAAAGAATATTTATACATACCTTTAGGGGGGAATAGAACTGGTAACACATATGTAAATCTTTTAATAGTTTTCTTTGTTACTGGGTTATGGCATGGGTCTTCATGGAATTTTATAATTTGGGGATTATGGCATGGATTGTTTATAGTTTTAGAAAGACTTGTAAAAAATAAAAATTGGTATATAAAAACTCCATCCTTTATTAAATGGGCAATAACTATATTAATTGTAATGATAGGTTGGGTATTCTTTAATAGTACGACTATGAATGATGCATTTAACTATTTATTAATTATGTTTGGATTTGTAAAGAAAGAAATTATAACTTTTGAAATATCATATTATATGAACTTAAGAGTAATATTATGGATAATAGTTTCTATAATTTTATCTACTCCTTTAATATCTAATATTTCAAAAAAATATGCTTCGAATAAGTATTTTGAAGTAATAAAAACACTTGTTTTAGCTATCATATTAATTGTTTCTATAATTTTTATGGTGAATTCAACTTACAGTCCATTTATTTATTTCCAATTTTAAAGGAGGCATAATTATATGAAGCGCATACAAATTTTAAAAATAGTATTATTTATAGGTATTATCACTTTACCTATAATAAACATGAATTTAAAACCAGAACAGGTTTCTGAAATAGATAATAGAGTACTTATGGAAAAGTCAGAAGTTTTAACAGGTGATTTTACTTCTAATTTTGAACAATATATTGAAGATAGAATTGGATTTAGAACAAGTATGATTAGTGCATACACTAACTCTATGGATTATATGTTTAATTATATGGTTCATCCAACTTATGAATATGGGCAAGAGGGGTATATATATTCTAAGTTATCTAGAGAGGTTTTTCATAAAGACTTTCAAGAAGTTTATTCTGATTATATATTAAATGTTCAACAATATTGTGAAGGTAGAGGTATAGAGTTTTTATATGCAGTAGAACCTAGTAAAGCAACAGTATATCCAGAATTTTTACCTAAAGGATGTAATTATAAAAATATTGACCTTGATTATTTTTTAAAGCTTCTTGATGAAAAAAATATAAACCATGTTTATACTGGCGATGCATTGATTGAGGCTAAATCTAATTATCAAGTTTTTGATGAAAAATTTGATGCTGGTCATTGGAATGAAACAGGAGCAATTGTAGGAAGTTCAGAAATTTTATATAAGTTAAATGAGCAAAATGAAAATATAGATAAATTTGATTTTAATAATTATGAAGTAGTTAAGTACAAAAATACTAGTCTTCCAGTTTCGCGTTTTGAAATAGATGAAGAAACTTTACGTTATGAGTTAATAGAACCTAAAGCTAAGCCTATTGATATGTTTGCAGAAAATATTCGAATAAATGAAAGGTATACAAATTTTTCACATTATAAAAATGAAGAAAATACCGATGCACCTAGAATTTTAGTTTTTGCTGGAAGTTATTTTAACAATAAAGATAAGTTTTTAACAAAAAGCTTTTCTGAATATGTTAAAGTTCATAATTATCATAATATAATTGATATTGATTATTATATTAATTTGTTTAATCCAGATATAGTTCTTTTTGAATCTACAGAATATACACATAATAGTAATTATTTTAATACAGATGTTATGTGTACGACTATATATAATAAACCATTAAAAGATTATGAAAATATATCAAAAACTCAATTCGTATCTATAGATGGTGACATTACAACTACTCAAAATGAAGCTGTAATTGATTTTTCAATACCATTAACAAATAACAAAGCTTTATATTCATATGCTAAAGTTTCAGATAGGATTTTGGATTGTGAAATAATTGAAGTTGACGGGAAACAATCTGTAGAATTTTCAATAGCTTTATATGAGTTAAAAGATGTAAGCGAGTTTACATTATATATTGTTTCTGAAGATGAAAGTGAGTATTCTGAAATTAAAGTTAATTTATAATAAGCTGTAATTAGTCAATAATGGGAAAATTAATTTTAAATATATGATGAAATTAATATTAAAATTAAATAGTTTGTAAAATTTTAAAAGTAAATGTTGTGTTTTATGGACTAATATCCTGGAAACGTATATAATTAAGTAGAAGTAAATTAAGGAAGGAGGGGGTAAAATGAGAAAAAGTACATGGAAATCAATAGTATCCTTAGCACTTGTGATTTTTCTTTTAATACCAAATATTTCAACAGCAGCAGTAGAAATTAACAATTTTGTAAATACTCCTGTTGAAGAAATTATAGAAGAGTCGCAAACTGAGGTAAATTCACCAGGGGAAGTTGATAATGAAGGTGATGTTGTTAATCCAAGTGGGGAGAATATGGATGAGTTTGAAGAGCCGTCAGAAGTTATTCCAGAAAATGAAACAGACGAAAATTCAGTAATAAACGCAGTAGAAGACGCAGCAAAAAACACAGCAGAAAATAAAACAAGAAATATAGAATCAAAATCTGGAGAAACTTATGAAGTTACTCAGAAGCCACAAACATACTCAAATGGTAATTCAGCAATTAATCCTTATGATTATGAACGTGAAGATGTAAGAGAAAGATTAGAAGCTATTAGTGAATTTGAATATCTTATTCCTAAAACAGATTCAAATTATGAAGTAGCAATGGCGCATAGCGATGGTACGTACTCATATGTAGAATCAGTAGATACTATAGAAGAGGCAATTATACAAGTTCAAAATGCACCATTACCTATTAGTGAAGAAGAGGTTTTACCTGTTGTAGTCAATAATGAAGGACAAGTTGTTTACTCAACAAATTCTATGTTAAGAATACTTAGCAACAGCGGAACAACAATTAATTTATATACAGATTCTTCATTAACAAATGCATTTACGTATATTAGTCAAGATTATGTTGAAGATGCTCCGATTATTGTAGATAATGGAAAATCAGCTAAAATAGAAATAGCAGGATTTACAGGCTGGATAGACAAGGGAACTTCAAGTCAAGTTATACCAGTTAATCAATCAGTAAACCCAAGTTATTATATATCAGAAGGTGGAGTTTTAAAGCACTTCATAAGTTATGATTTAAGAGGAACTAGGGGGACTAAACTTACACTTGGACCAGCGCCATCATATTTAAGAGAAGGCGTTAAGTATTTAAGTTATGATGGGAATTATTTTTATGATGGAAGCAATGTTGCTAATGGATTAAATAGCCTTATTTCAGATTTGAAAAATGGACATCATAATAATTCAGTAAATGGAGCAAATCCTTATTATTTATATTTTGAATACCTTCCGTTTAGAAGTACTTCAGGTTATAGTGCAGCTGAATTAAATAGCTTCATTAATAATAATACTGATGGTGCAAGTAAATTAAGAGGTATTGGACAAGCATTGATAGATGCACAAAATACTTATGGAGTTAATGCAGTATTAGCTTTAGGAGTAGCAATAAATGAATCAGCATGGGGAATGTCTCCAATTTCTCAATCGAAAAATAATTTATTTGGAATAAATGCAGTTGATTCAAGCCCAGGTTTATCAGCAGATACTTATGCAACACCTGGAGACAGTGTTCTTGAATTTGCAAAAAACCTTATTTCAAGAGGGTATTCAGATCCAGCAGATTGGAGATATCAAGGTGGTTTCTTAGGAAACAAGCATAGAGGGGCAAACATTAAGTATGCTTCAGATCCATTCTGGGGAGAAAAAGCAGCTCAATGGGCACATGATGTAGATTTTGAGTTATCAGGAAGAAAATTAGGTAACTTAAGAGATCAAGATGCTCATCAACTAGCTATTTATAAATCAAATAACCAAGTGAAAAATGCAAGTGGAACATTATTGTATAATATAACTAATGATCCAAAGCAATACTCGGGTTATTATGATACAACATTAGTTATAACTAATCCAAATCCAGTTTATATTAATGGAGCTAACAGCTATGAAATGTATGCTGAAAGAAACACTCCGGTTAATAATGGTGGGGACGGTAATAAATATCAAGGAAACTATAATTGGAACGATAAAGGTTATGTTAAAACCGATGGAATAACTTTTATAAATTCAAAATCTGGTACAAGCCCAAATCCAAATCCAGGATATAAAAACCAATGGATACAAGAAAGTAATGGTAAATGGTATTACTATAATAGTAGTGGTAATTTACATACAGGTTGGTTAGGTTATAATGGTAATTGGTTTTATTTATACAATGATGGGTCAATGGCTACAGGTTGGTTAGAGCTTGATGGTACTTGGTACTATTTATACCGAGATGGGATAATGGCTAAAGGTTGGTTAGATCTTAATGGTACTTGGTACTATTTATACCGAGATGGGACAATGGCTAAAGGTTGGTTAGATCTTAATGGTACTTGGTACTATTTATACCGAGATGGAATAATGGCTAAAGGTTGGTTAGATCTTAATGGTACTTGGTATTATTTATACCGGGATGGGACAATGGCAACTGGTTGGGAAAAAATTAACAACAGTTGGTATTACATGTGGTCTGATGGATCAATGGCTAAAGGCTGGATAAAAGATAAAAATACTTGGTATTATATGTATAGCAATGGGATTATGGCTACTAATACAACTATAGATGGATGGATAATTAATGGCAGTGGGGTAGGACGTCCAAGATAATAATATAAATAGAAAAACTTTAACATTGAGTAATTGATAGGTACTCTTTGTTAAAGTTTTTTTGTTTATTTGGAGTAATTTAACCTATAAAAATCTAGTGTTTTGTATCTTTGTGTACATTAAACCTTAATAGAAAGTAAATTGATTTGTTTTGTTATATTATGATATAATAGTTTGAAAGTTAATAATAAATTTTAAGAGGTTTAATTATGAAAAAAAATAAAAAAGTTTCGTTTATTGTAATAGCTTATAACGCCGGTGATAAGCTTAAATCCTTAATGAATGATATTAGAAATCAAAAGTATAATCATAAGCTAATTGAGATAATTTTAGTTGATAGTAACTCTTCAGATAATACTAAAGAAGTTATGAATGAATTTAGAATGTCAGACAATGATTTTGCAAATATAAAAGTTTTAGATAATCCTAAAAAAATCCTTCCAACTGGATGGAATATAGCTTTAAATGAAGCAAGTGGAGATATTATTTTAAGAGTAGATGCTCATTCATCATTACCAGAAGATTTTATTGAAAAAAATGTTAAGTACATAAGTAAAGGTGAAAAAGTAGTTGGTGGGCACAGAATAAGTATTATAGATGAAAATAGTGCATGGCAAAAAGTTTTACTAGCAGCGGAGAAATCTTTATTTGGTAGTGGAATTGCATCTTACAGAAGAAGTGAAGAAGCTAAATATGTTAGTACTTTAGCACATGCAGCTTATAGTAAAGAGATTTTTGATGAAGTTGGAAACTATGATGAAAGGTTAGCTAGAACAGAAGATAATGAAATGCATTATAGAATGAAAGAAAAAGGATACAAATTTTATTTCAATCCTGAAATAGTGTCATATCATCATGCTAGAAATGAGTTTAAAAAAATGTGTAGACAAAAATATTTAAATGGATATTGGATAGGCTTAACAATGGGAGTATCTCCTAAATGTTTCTCTGTATATCATTTTGCTCCATTAGCTTTTGTTTTATCATTAATAGTATCTATACTTTTAGCAATATTTATGAGTGTGAAGTTACCATTAATATTACTGAGTAGCGCTTATGCACTTGTAGTTTTATTAATATCTATTGTAGAGATTATTAAAAGTAAGTTTATGATTCAAATGATAACATTACCATTTATTCTATTTTCATTACATGTTAGTTATGGAGTTGGAACTTTAGTTGGATTAATAAAATTACCATTTTGGTTAAAAAACAAAGTATAAATATGGGGTGGAAAAAGTGAATAAATCAGAATTAAAGAGATTACAACAAAGTCAATTAGAAATTCTTAGAGATGTAGACAAAGTTTGTAAAGAAAATAATATAGAATATTATGTAACATGGGGATCAGCATTAGGTGCTGTTAGACATGGTGGATTTATTCCTTGGGATGATGATATAGATATTTCAATGACTTGGAATAACTATGTGAAATTTGAAGAAGTAGCTCCAAAAGAGTTAAATAGTAAATATTTTTATCAAAGCATGAAAACTGATAAAGAATATTTCATTGCTTGGAACAAAATAAGAATTAATAATACAACATCTATGGAGCCGCAGTTTAAGCATATGAGATGCCATTATGGAATTTGTATGGATGTTTTTCCTATAGTTGGAGTTCCTAAATCAAAAATTAAAAAGCTAGCTCAAAGATCAATGATTTTTGCCTATAGAGCATTAAAACATGAAAAGTATCTTACAAATAGAAAGCCAGAGGGGAATACAGTATTTAAGATAGCATATGGAGTATTACCTAGAAAATTTAAAAGTTTCTTAGATGAGAAACTTTTAAAAGGGATAACTAAATATGATACAGATACTGCAAGCCAGTGGGTAGAGTTTTTTACAGATTCATATTATAAAACATTATTTAATAAAGAAGTATTTGGAGTTGGTCATAAAATTATGTTTGAGGATATGGAAGTTACAATTCCAGAGAAATATCATGAGTATTTAGAAAAAACTTATGGTGATTATATGGTTTTACCAGATGAGGCAGATAGAATAGGTCATGGTGAAGCTATTTTAGATTTTGATAGGTCTTATGAGTATTATTGGGGGAATAAATAAATTTAGTCATATAAAAGGATTTATAGAGATATAGGTTAAATAAATGATAATAAACACTATAGCGAGTTTTGATGCTAAAAAGAAGAGTGGTAAGAAGATTTTAGAATAAAAATATAACAAGAGGTGAACTATGGGGAAAGTTAGTGTTATAGTTCCTGTTTATAATGCAGAGAAAGTTTTAGCACGTTGTGTTGAGAGTATTTTAAAACAATCATATAAAAATCTAGAATTAATATTAATTAATGATGGATCTAAAGATAAAAGTATAGATATTATGAGGAAATATGAAAAGATAGATAATAGAATAAAGATAATTGATAACGAAAATAATGGAGTGTCTGAAACAAGAAATATTGGAGTAAGAGAATCTAGTGGTGAATATATACAGTTTGTTGACTCGGATGACTATATAGAATTAGATATGATTGAAAAGACTATGGACTTTGTAGAGAAAGAAAACATAGATTTAGTAATGAGCGGACTATTTTTAGATATAGAAGGAAATAATGGAATAGAAACAGCTATACAGACATTTGAAATAGCAAAGTGCACTGATAAAATTAATATTGCATCAAATGTTCTAAGTAGATTAAATGGGACATATATTAATTCTCCTGTTAATAAATTATATAAAAAATCTATAATTACAGATAATAATATTGTTATGGATAAGAATATAGATTTAGGAGAAGATTTAATATTTAACTTAGAGTATCTAAGTTTTTGTAACTCAGTAATATTTTTAGAGGAAAGTTATTATCATTATTGCATGCAAGTTGAGGATAATTTAACCTTTAAATATAGAGAAGACAAGTTAGAGTTAATGGAAATACTTTATAAAAAGTGTAAAGTATATTTTGAAGAGTCTAATTTAGATGAATCAAAAATAAAGAGCCTAAATGGGTTATTTATAAAGTGGATGTATTCTTGCTTTATAGATTTAAATAATAGGAATTGTCCTTTAAAGTTTAGAGAAAAATACAATTATATAAAATTAAATATAAAAAAATATAAAAAAATTACAGATGAAGCTTATGAAATGAGTAGTTCGTTAAGCATTCTTAAGTTAACATTTTTATGTCCAAGTATTGTTTTAATGGTAAGTAAGTTAATATATTTAATAAAAGTTAATTTTAGAAAAGTTTTATATAAATAGTAGGAGGATATGAAAATGGATAAAATAAATAAGATATTTAAACTTAAAGTTCTAGATGACAGTGTTTATTTTAAAATAACATTTCTTTTGTGGGGATTAGTTCATTCAGTAACTTTAGGACAATATGTAACATCATATGCATCACCAATTATAATATTATGGGGTGGTCTATTAGTTATAAAAACTATATTTATAGATAGAGTGAATTTATCTAACAAGTATTTAATTTTAGTATATGCTTTTTTAGCGTCATATGTGGTAACTATATTTTTAAATAGAGATTTAAATTTTTTAGGAAATACAAAAACTTTGATTTGGGGAGTTATCATGATGATTGCTCTATTTGTTAATGATTATGATAAGAATAAGGAAGAAGTTTTAAATGATATTTGTAGAATATCAAGAGCAGTTGTAATTGCTACATTAATAATTTCAGGAATAGCATTAATACAGTTTTTCTTTAATATTAATTTTTGGTCTCCAAGAGTAGATGGGCGACCAATGCCTCAAGGATATTATGCGGCTAGATTATGGGGAATATATATAGATCCAAATCAAGCATGCAATGTAGCAATAATATCAATGATGTTATCTCTTGTGGTATATATTAAGAATACATTGCTAAATAGAAAGTTATTGATTTTTAACATAGTAGTTCAATATATATATTTAGTATTATCAGGATCAAGAGGTGGGGAAATAGGCTTTATATTTGCATCAATAGTATTAATGTATCTTGTTGTTGTTTATATAATTAAAGATAAAATTAAAGGTATTGCATCTAGGATGATAATAGGTTTTGTTTTAAGTTTTATATTTACATTTGGGTTAATTAGTACGTTTCCAGAAACGAGAAAAGCATTATCAATAGTACCAAATACAACGTATAAGATGAAGCAAAGTATAGATAATATTTCTAGTGGAAATAAAGATAAAGATAAGGAGAAGGATAAGGATAAGGATAAAGGGAATCTTACTGTAGAGAGACCGGATGCTACTGGTTCTAATGGGCGGATAGAATTGTGGACTGATGGATTTGAACTTAGTAAAAAATTCCCTATGTTTGGAGTTGGAGATAGAAATCTAATGATTAAGGCTCAAGAGCTTATGCCTGAATCTTCAATAACAGATCAATATGTTCATAATGGATTTTTGCACATGTTGATTTCAGGTGGAATAGTAGCTGTAGTAATAATGCTTATATTAATTGGGATAGTGGCAGTTATAGCTATAAAAAAGATTATATTTAATAAGAAATATAATGAAGAGTACTATGTTTATAGTTCAATTTCAATATTAATTGGATCAATTTTAATAACAACAATATTTTTAACTGAAATATTTTATCAAAATTCATTTACAGCAAGTATACTATGGATTTTTATGGGGTATTTAGTTTATTTAAATAAAAATGAAGATTTTACTTGTGAGTAAATATTGGAGGATATATGAATAACAATATAATTTTATCAATAGTAGTACCAGTTTATAATGTTGAGAAATATTTGGATATGTGTTTGAAAAGTATAATTGATAATTATGAAGAAGATGTAGAAATAATTCTGGTAGATGATGGATCTAAAGATAATAGTGGGTTAATATGTGATAAGTATGCAAGTGAATATGAATATATTAAAGCCATACATAAGAAAAATGGAGGGTTATCATCAGCTAGAAATGCTGGTATAAACGAAGCGAGTGGAAAATATATATGGTTTGTTGATAGTGATGATTATATTAAGGAAAAAAGTATTTATAAAATTAAGGAAATGGCTAAGAAAGATGTTGAATTAATAATGTCTAGTCATTGTAACTTTTTTCCAGACGGAACTATAATTGATGATTATTTAGAAGAACCTACAAATAAAAATATACTTCCTTATGAATATTTTTATAATAAGGGAAGTGCTAGCTATGCTGCATATAGGTTTATTACTAAAAAGGATTTAATAATAAAAAATAATTTATTTTTTAAAGATGGAATATATCATGAAGATGAGGAGTGGACACCTAGGGTTTTATGTAGTTCTAAAAACTTTGTTATTATTCCTGAATCTATATACAACTATAGAGTAGGTAATCCTAATTCTATAATGGGAATGAGAAATCCTAAAAAAGTATATGATAAAATATATATTAGTAAAAAAATATATAATAAAATTAAAGATGAAAATTTACAAGGTAAAATGGCTGAGTTTTTATGGTACAGAGTGGAACATAATTTTATAGCTGCCTTAAATGAAATAGTTGAATATAGTGGAAATGAAAAGAAAGATATGATAAAAGAAATTAAAAAAGACATTTATGTTTTAGATAATATAAATAGTAAGAAAGCTAAACTTGTAAAAAGTGCAATTAAAATTATTGGGGTAAGTAATACAGCGAAGCTACTATCATTAAGAAATAAAATCAAATAGATTCGGAGGGGTTTACATGAAAGGTTGGAGACGAATATTAGTGATTTTAATAGATATGTTTTTGGTAAATGTTTCATATTTGCTAGCCATTAATATTATTTATTTTGATACATTTAGAGAGATAGCAACTATATATAATAAAGATTGTTTTGTTGTGACTATTATATACTTAATTTCATTTTTAGCATTTAAAATGTATAATAGTTTATGGGATTTAACAGGAACAGATGAGTTTTTACTTGGTGTTGGAGGGAGTGTTATAGGAGGAATAGCTAGTATAGTATATACTAGAAGTATTGGAACGTTTATTCCGCTAAATGTTTGTGTTCTTGCAATCGTGTTTACAACAGTATTTGTATTAGGGTATAGAATACTATATAGAGTTTATAGAAGATCTATGTTGTATTTGCCTTATAAGTATTCTGTAGATCAAAAAAGAGTTATGATAGTTGGAGCTGGATCAGCTGGAAATATGATAATTAATGAAATGATGGCAAGAAGAGAGTTAAAATGCAATCCAATAGTATTAATTGATGATGATAGATACAAACGTGGGAAACGTATTTCAGGAATAAAGGTAGAGGGTAATCGTAAAGATATAGAATCTCTAGCAGTAGATAAGGAAATAGATTTAATAGTAATTGCGATTCCGTCTATTAGTAGTAGTGAGAGGGCAGAAATAATAGACATTTGTACGAAAACTAAATGTAAAGTTCAAATTATACCAGGTATATATGAAATTATTAATGGTGAAGCTACAGTCAATAAGGTAAAAGATGTAGATTTAGAGGATTTATTAGGTAGAGAACCTATAGAATTAGATAATGAAGGAATATCAGATTTTCTTACTAATAAGGTTATTTTAGTTACTGGTGGAGGAGGATCTATAGGGTCCGAGTTGTGTAGACAAATAGCTATATATAATCCTGAGGAATTAATAATATTTGATGTATATGAAAATAATATTTATGACATACAAAATGAATTGAAAAGTATGTATCCTAAATTAAAACTCCAAATACTAATTGGCACAGTAAGGGACGTAGAAAGACTTGAGGAAATATTTAGTAAATATAAAATAGATGTTGTTTTCCACGCAGCAGCTCATAAGCATGTACCTTTAATGGAAGATAGTCCTAAGGAAGCTATAAAAAATAATGTTTTTGGAACGTATAATACAGTAGTAATGGCTGATAAATATAAAGTAGAAAAATTTGTACTTATATCAACAGATAAGGCTGTTAATCCTACTAATATTATGGGGGCAACAAAGAGAGCCTGTGAAATGATAATACAGGCATTTGATAAGGAAAGCAATACTGAATTTGTAGCGGTAAGATTTGGTAATGTGTTAGGTAGTAATGGGTCAGTTATACCTTTATTCAATAAGCAAATTAAAAAAGGTGGACCAGTTACAGTTACTCATAAAAATATAACAAGATATTTCATGCTAATTCCAGAGGCAGCACAGTTAGTTATACAAGCAGGGGCATTTGCTAAAGGTGGAGAGATATTTGTTTTAGATATGGGTAAGCCAGTGAAAATATATGATTTAGCATGTAATTTAATAAGATTATCAGGATTGGAGCCAAATAAAGATATAAAATTAAAAGTAACAGGTCTGAGACCTGGTGAAAAATTATACGAAGAATTATTAATGAGTGAAGAAGGATTAACTGATACTAGTCATGAAAAAATATATATAGGAAAGCCAACATATATGAGTATGGATATTTTACAAAGTAAATTTGATGCACTTAGGGAAGTTTTAAAAGAGAACGATAATGAAAAAATTAAACTAATGATGGAGGAGATTGTTCCAACTTATGCGCAAAGTGTAAAAGCAGAGGTAGCAATTTCAAAATAGCATATGTTTGAAGTATATGTTCAAATATATATTTTTAGTGAGGTAGATGATCATGATGAATAAAATTTTTAAAAGGGCTTTTGATATTATTTCTTCTTTAATAGGGATATTAATACTTTCACCAATATTATTGATTATATCGATATTAATAAAAACAACATCAAAGGGACCTATTTTATTTAAGCAAAAAAGAGTTGGAAGAGATGGGATAGAATTTAATATATTTAAATTTAGAACTATGGTAACAGATGCTGAAAAGTTAGGGACGCAGATTACTATAGGTAAGGATCCTAGAATTACTAATGTTGGACACTTTTTAAGAAAGTTTAAATTAGATGAATTACCGCAATTATTTAATGTTTTATTTGGAACTATGAGCTTAGTAGGACCTAGACCAGAAGTGCCTAAATATGTAGCATTATATACTAATGAGCAAAGAAAAGTATTATCTATAAGACCTGGAATAACAGATATAGCATCTTTAAGATATAAAGATGAAAATGATATTTTAGGAAAAGTTGATAATCCAGAGGAGCATTATGTAGATGTTATAATGCAAGATAAATTAAGTTTAAACTTAGAGTATATAGAAAAAAATAATGTAATATTTGATATAGGATTAATTTTAAAGACTATTATGAAATGCATAGAGTAATTTTAAAATAAGTTTTTGAACAGTAAGTAAAGAAAGGGGCTGTCGCACTAAAAATAGTGTACAGCCCTTTAACTTTGTCTAAGGGTTAAAAGTTATATTATATATCCAATTATTATAGCTAATATTGTAGGTATTACCCATCCAAACCCTATGCTAGCAAGTGGAATTAGTGTTAAGTTTAACCCTG
>JAVXLU010000061.1:0-13041 GCA_036646635.1 Romboutsia sp. | reverse complement strand
ATGGATTCAAATAATAAAATGACCTTAGGAAAAATATCTAAGTATTTAAGAAATACAAATGCAGAAATTATTTGTTTACAAGAAGTACTCTACCATCAATTTGCAAAGTTGAAACTTGAATTAAAGATGGATGGAGTGTTTGCAGCTAATGTAATTAATGCAAGTATGATGTATGGTATATGTATATTTTCGAATAAAGAAATTTATAAGAATGAACATTTATTATTAACAAGTAAAACAGAACAAAGAGGATTTATATCTGCAAACATATTTTCGGAATGTGGCAAAATAAATATTATAAACACTCATTTAGGTTTAGATAAAAATGAAAGAGTAATACAAATAGACGAAATATTAAATTATATATATAACTTAGATGGTAAAAGTATTATATGTGGAGATTTTAATGAGCAAAATATAAGTATTAGTAACTTTAATGATATGGCTATATATACTAAAAAGTATGATTTATGCACATTTTTTAAAACTGATGATAGAATAGATTATATATTTGTAGACGATGTAATATATATAGATAATTATGCCGTAGATAAAATAAAATTGTCAGACCACTATCCTATTATAGGGAAAATATAGATAAATTGTAACAATAAGGTTACATATGACATCAATACCTTGTTTAAAGAAAAATATTAAAATATAATTTAGATAGTCTTAAAAATGAGGTGGAGCAATGAGTAAAAAAGCAAGTGAGAAAAAAACTAATAAAAGTGATAGTAAAAATAGAAAACCAACTAAAGCAAGAAGATCTAAAAAGAATCAAAAATCAAAGAAAAAAAATATAATGATAACATTCGTAGCAATTATTTTTATCTCAGGGTTTATATTAGATCATTTTAATCAAACATATATATATAGCAATACAATTGCTAAAAATATATTTATAGAGGGTGTAGATGTATCACAAATGACTAAGAAAAAAGCTATAGAAAGTGTTAAAGAAAGTAATGAAGCTAAAGATATAAATTTATTCTATAATAGCCAAAAATATAGTATATCAGCTAAAGATATAAATTTAAAATATAGTGTAGAAGAAGCCGTAAATACAGCGTTTAATTATACTAAGACAGAGTCATATTTTGAAAATGTAAAAAGATACTTTAATCTTAAGAAAAACAAAAAGAATTTAGAAATAAAGCCTTCATATGATGAAGTATTATTAAGTCAAGCTATTGAAAAGGTATCTAATAATATAAATGTAGACATGGTAAATGCTAAAGTTAGCATATCTCATGGAGGAAGCATAAGTACTACTTCATCTCAAACAGGAAGAGAATTAGATATAGCATCAACTAAAGAAAGTATTTATGATATGATTGAAAGTAAAACTCGCAAGGATATAGAACTTAAAGTTAATATTAAAGAGCCATATATAACAACTGATGCTGCCCAAAGTGTAAATTCATTATTAGCACAATATACTACAAAGTTTAGTAATAGTTCAAATAGAGTTACAAATATTAATGTAGCAGCTAAAAAAAGTAGTGATCTAGTATTAATGCCAGGAGAAGAATTCTCATATAATAATTTAACAGGAATGAGAACTAAATCAAATGGATATAAAGATGCACCAGTTATAGTAAATGGAGAATTACAAGAGGGTGTTGGAGGAGGAGTTTGTCAAGTTTCAACAACTTTATATAACTCAGTTTTAAGTTCGGGTCTTAGTGTAACATCTGTTAGAAATCATTCGTTATTATCATCATATGCACCGATAGGACAAGATGCTATGGTAAATGATAGTGGAACAGATTTTAGATTTAAAAATCCATTTAATCATCCTATATACATAAAAACAACTGTAGGCAGTTCAAGCGTAACATCTAAAATTTATGGAAATAAAGCAGATAAGAAAAATATATCAATAAAAGTAGATACATATAAAGAAAATGGATTAGATGCAGCTAAAACATATAGAGTATACAAAGATAGTAGTGGAAATATTATACAAACTGAATATGTAGCAAAAAGTGTATATAAAAAACCAAAGAAATAATATAATAAAGTATTTAAAATAAAATAAAAAATAAAAAAATATTATTTAAATATACATATAAAAGATATATAATAAATTAAGTTTATTAAAAATTTATAGCAATTAAAGTAGTCATAACAAAAACCGTACATATAAATTATGTGCGGTTTTTGTGTAGAATATAGAAAAAAACACGTATAATTGGTATAATTATGTATATAAAAGAAGTCAGAAGGGAGGTGTAGGTAGATGAATTTTATAGGTAATAGATATGAAATATTAAATTGTAGCAATCATATAGAGCTTAATAAAATTTATAAAGCAAGAGATGCTTACGATAATAAAATAGTACTTGTAAAGGTCATAGAACATAATTCTAATATATACGAAGACTTTATATCAAATTTAATAGATGAAAGTACAATGATTAAACAGATAGACTCACCTTATATATTAAAATTAATAGATGTTGGAATTCATTGTACAGAATTAACAACCTTATATTATATAGTTAGTGAATATAGCGAAGGAATAGGACTTAATAATTTAATAGTAGGAAATTACTTACATTTAGAAGCAATTATAAGTATAGCAACACAAGTATTAAAAGCGTTGGAGATACCCCATGCAAATAATATGTATAATGGTGATTTAAATCCGAGCAACATAATTGTAGATGAAATGTATAATGTGAAAATATTTGGATTTGGTATCACTAAAGCAAATTATGGAGTTAATTTAAGAGTATGTGATGAAATCAAATATTTATGTCCTCATCAGCTATGTATAAATCATACAGATGAAGAAAGTGATTATTTTGCGTTAGGACTTATTTTATTTGAATCTATATTTAAAAAACTACCATTTGGTGAAGGTTATAGTGATGATCAGATGCTTAAACTTATAGATAAAGGAGCTAAATGGAATGAATTAAAAGCTATAAATGGAAATGATGAACTTATAAATATTATAAAAAAGCTTTTAAGTAGAGATAATAAATATACAAATACCCAGGATGTAATAATAGATTTAAGCTCTATAATGTATGAAAAAGCAGATATAGAAGAACAAGGAGAAATAATTGAAGATGTTTTAGAGTTTAAAGATAAGAAAAAAAGAAGTAACAAATTTGTATTAGCAGCTTCAATGGTAGCTATAATATCTTTAATGATACTTAGTATGATATAAAAATAATATTATGTAATAATTTAGATATTTATTTAAAAGCTATTGAATGTTTTTTAATATATAAATATAATGAAATATAGTAAAATTTATCAACGAGGTGAATCATAATGAAAAGTTTAAAAGAAAAGTTAATTAATTTAAAGCAAGATTTACTAGGTTTGCTTAACACAATGCTAGTATCTGAAAGGATAAATAGTCAAAGATGTGTAGCACAGGATATAGATACAACAAAAACAATTTTAGATAATAAAGATGAAAGTGAAGAATTTACTCAAAAAGATTTAAATATAATAGGAAAAGACTTACAAAAATTAATAAATGAAATAAACGGAATAGCAAAGACAATGTTAGTATCAGAAAGAATGAATAGTCAAAGATGTGTAGCACAGGATATAGATACAACAAAGACAATAATAAATTATAAAGATGAAAGTCAAGAGTTTACAACAGAAAAAATTAAAGAATTAACTGATGAAGCTAAAGGAATAATAAAGACAATGTTAGTATCTGAAAGGATAAACAGCCAAAGATGTGTAGCCAAAGATATAGATACAACAAATACAATATTAAATCATAAAGATGATAGTGAAGAAATTAGCAAAAATGATATAAAATATGTAGTAGAAGAATTAAAAGACATAGTTAATATGATGTTAGTATCAGAGAGAATCAATAGTCAAAGATGCGTAGCACAGGATATAGATACAACAAAAACAATTTTAGATAATAAATAAAAACATAAAGGACTAATTCAAATTGAATTAGTCCTTTTGTTATACCGAGGGATTAGCTTTAGGAATAAACTTGCTTATCAATATAATTTAATCCACATGTTGGGACATGAGTAAAGTAAAGTTTTTATTAAGGGAGTTTTTATAAATATGAGTGTATCATAAATAAGAAAATATAATATAAAATATATATATTTAGACTAAAAAATTATAAAAGTATATTTGATTTTATAAAAAAATAGTTGAAATGTAGAAAAAAGGATTAATATGTTGCACTAAATAAACTAATATGATACTATATATAAATAAATTAAATAAGATTGAAAAAAAGATTTGAATTAATTAATAGATATAGTGTATTTATCGGGAGGTAGACATGAAAAAAATATGTGTAATAGGTAGTTTAAATATGGACTTAGTAGTTAAAGTTGATACTATGCCTAAAGGTGGACAAACATTAATAGGAAGTGATTTTAAAGAAGTACCTGGAGGTAAAGGTGCTAACCAAGCAGTTGCTATGGCAAGATTAGGCGCTAATATATCTATGATAGGAAAAGTTGGATCTGATAGTTTCGGTAAAATAATGATAAATGCACTTAAAGGTGATAATGTAGATACAAAATACATAGATGTAGAAAATGGACCTACTGGTGTAGCACTTATAACAGTAGATAAAAACGCGGAAAATTCTATAGTAGTAGCACCAGGAGCTAATTATAAAGTAGATAAATCTTATATAGATAAAAATATAGAAGCAATAGAAAATAGTCAGATAGTGGTACTTCAACTTGAAACACCACTTAAAACTATAAAGTATGCACTTAAAAAATCTAAAGAACTTGATAAATATACAATATTAAATCCTGCACCAGCAGTTAAGTTAGAAGATGAATTAATAGCAAATGTTGATTTATTAACTCCTAATGAAACAGAGCTTGAGATAATAAGTGGTGTAGAAATAAATTGCGAAGAAGATATATTAAAAGCAGCTAAAGTAATGATAGAAAAAGGTGTCAAAGAACTTATAGTAACTCTTGGTTCAAAGGGTAGCTTATATATAAACAAAGAAAAATCAATCTTTAAAAAAGCTTATAAAGTAGAAGCAGTAGATACAACAGCAGCAGGAGATAGCTACACAGGAGCATTATCAGTAGCTTTTGCCAATGGTAAAGATGTAGAAGAAGCAATGGATTTTGCATCAAAAGTTGGAGCACTTAGTGTTATGAAAGAAGGAGCTCAAAGTTCTCTACCAACACTTAATGATGTATTAAATTTTAGGAGGTAAAATAGTGAGAAAAACTAAACTTATAAATAGCGAAGTATCATACACAATATCAAAAATGGGACATACTGATATTCTAACAATTGGAGATTGTGGACTTCCAATACCTAAAAATGTTCAAAGAATTGATTTAGCACTTAAATATGGTGTACCTACATTTCTTGAAACATTAGATACAGTACTTGAGGAATTATGTGTTGAAGAAATAATAATAGCTACAGAAATAGAAGACAAAAATACTAAAATATACGAAGAAATATTAAAAAGATTTAAAGATATAAAAATAACTAAAGTATGTCATGAAGACTTTAAAATTATGACTGAAGAAAGTTGTGCAGTAGTAAGAACTGGAGAATGCAGTCCATATGCAAATATAATCTTAAAATCAGGTGTAGTATTTTAGATAAAAATCAAAATTTAGACATTAAGAGGTAATAAGATGAAAAAACCAATTCTTAAAATGAACAATATAATTAAAGAATTTCCCGGAGTAAAAGCTTTAGATGGTGTAAATTTACAGTTATACGAAGGTCGTGTAATGGCACTTATGGGAGAAAATGGAGCAGGAAAATCTACACTTATGAAAATATTAAGTGGAGTTTATAAAAAAGATGGTGGACAAATATTTTATAAAGGTATAGAAACTGATATAAAAGGTCCGAAAGATGCAGGAGAAAAAGGAATAGCTATAATACATCAAGAGCTTAACTTAATTAAAGATTTAAGTATAGGTGAAAATATATTCTTAGGGCGTGAACCTAAAAAAGGATTTAGAATAGATTTTAATAAGCTTTATACAGATGCTGATAAATTGCTACAAAAGTTAAATGTAGAAATAAGCTCGAAAGAATTAGTAGAAAACTTGAGTATAGCTCAAATGCAAATGGTAGAAATAGCAAAAGCACTATCTCTAGATGCTAAAATAATAATAATGGATGAGCCAACAGATGCTCTTACAGACAAAGAAACAAAGAGTTTATTTAACGTAATAACGGAACTTAAAAATGAAGGAAAAGCAATAGTATATATTTCTCATAGATTAAAAGAAATTTTTGAAATATGTGATGGAATAACTGTTTTAAGAGATGGTAAATACGTTGGATATGAAGATGTAAGCAATTTAGATGAAGATAAAATGATAGAAATGATGGTAGGAAGGAAACTTACAGACCAATTCCCAAGAGTGAAAACTGAAATGGGCAAAACTGTTTTAGAAGTTAAAAACCTTACTAATCAATATATAAAGGATATAAGCTTTGAAGTTAAAGCTGGGGAGATTTTAGGTATATCAGGTCTTATGGGAGCAGGAAGAACGGAACTTGCTAAAACAATATACGGACACTTTAAGAAAACAAGTGGACAAATATACAAATATGGAAAGTTAATAGAAAATAACTCAGCTAAAGATGCGATAAAAAATAGAATAGCATACGTTTCAGAGGATAGAAAAGGTGATGGTTTAATACTTGAATTATCTGTTAAAGAAAATATGTCGATATCATCTTTAGAAAGAGTATCATCTATATTTAGAATAGACAAGAAAAAAGAACTAGAAAGAGTTAAAAGTTATATAGATAGAATGAGAATAAAAACTCCAAGTGAAAATCAACTAATAAAAAATTTAAGTGGTGGTAATCAACAAAAAATTGCAATAGCAAAAGCTTTAATGATACACCCTGATGTATTGATACTTGATGAGCCTACTCGTGGAGTAGATGTTGGAGCTAAAAAGGAAATATATGATCTTGTAAACGAATTTAAAAATAGCGGTAAGGCTGTAATAATGATAAGCTCTGAAATGCCGGAAATACTTGGACTTAGTGATAGAATAATAGTTTTAAGCCAAGGAGTACTAACAGGAGAATTTGATAGAAAAGATGCAACCCAAGAATCAATATTAAAGTGTGCAGTAGAAGCTAAGGAGGAAAAATAAATTGACATCTAAAGTAGAAAAGAAAAATAATATAGACGTGAAAGAAATGTTAGTGAAATATAAAAGTTTAATAGGTCTAGTATTATTAATAGTAGTAGTATCAATACTTAACCCAGCATTTTTAAGCAGTAAAAATATATTTAACATATTAAGACAAACTTCCGTAAATGCAATAATAGCAGCAGGTATGACATTTGTTATATTAACAGGAGGAATAGACCTTTCAGTAGGTTCAATTCTTGCTATAAGTGGAGCTGTATGTGCAAGTTTATTAGCAAGTGGACAAAGTATAATAGTTGGAATAATAGCAGCAATAGTAGTTGGAGCAATAATAGGATTTTTAAATGGATTTGCAATAGCTAAAGGAAAGTTACAACCTTTCATAGCAACTCTTGCAACGATGACAGTTTTAAGAGGTTTAACATTAGTATTCACTGATGGAAAGCCAATAACGCTTGGAAGTAACGAATTAGCAATATCATTTGGAAATATAGGTGGTGGTATGATTTTTGGAATACCTACACCAGCAATAATAATGTTAGTAGTATTTGCAATATGTGCATATGTTCTTCACAACACTAAAATGGGGAGATACACTTATGCTTTAGGTTCAAATGAAGAAGCAACAAAATTATCAGGACTTAACACTGATAAGATAAAAATTTGGGTATACACAATAAGCGGAATTTTAGCATCAATAGCAGGTATTATAATAACATCAAGATTATACTCAGCACAACCAACAGCAGGAACAGGGTATGAATTAGATGCAATAGCAGCAGTAGTACTTGGTGGAACAAAGCTTGCAGGTGGTAAAGGTAAGATAAGTGGAACAATAATAGGGGCATTAATAATCGGGGTATTAAGTAATGCACTTAACATATTAGATGTATCATCGTATTATCAAATGATGGTTAAAGGTATAGTTATATTAATAGCAGTACTTTTAGACAGAAAAAATAACTAGGGGGAAATAAAAATGAAAAAATTTCTTTCCATAATAATGGCACTAGTGTTAAGTACTCTAACACTAGTAGGATGCCAAAAGGTTGTAAGTGATACTAAAAAAATAGGACTTATAGTATCAACATTAAACAATCCATTTTTCGTAGATTTAAGAGATGGAGTTCAAGCAAAAGCTAAAGAATTAGGCTATGAAGTAGTGGTGCTAGATTCTCAAAATGACCCAGCTAAAGAAATATCAAATATGGAAGATATAACTGTTAAAAATGTAGATGTAGTACTTTTAAATCCGGTTGACTCAGATTCAGCAGTAGCATCTGTTATGATTGCTAATAGCTCCGATTTACCTGTTATAACAGTAGATAGAGCAGCAAATGGTGGAGATGTAGTATCTCATATAGCATCAGATAATATAGCTGGTGGGGAAATGGCAGCTAACTTTTTAATAGAAAAACTTAATGGTCAAGGAAATATAGTAGAACTTGAAGGTATAGCAGGCTCTTCTGCTACTAGAGATAGAGGTAAAGGATTTGAAGATGCTATAAAGTCAAGTTCATTTAGTTTAGTAGCTAAACAAAGTGCCGATTTTGATAGAACTAAAGGACTTTCAGTTATGGAAAACATAATACAATCTAAAAGTGATATAAAGGCGGTATTTGCACAAAATGATGAAATGGCATTAGGAGCACAAAAAGCATTAGAAAGTGCAGGTATGAAAGACGTATTAGTAGTTGGATTTGATGCGACAGATGATGCAGTGGATGCAGTCAAAAAAGGAACTATGGCAGCAACTGTAGCGCAGCAACCAATATTAATAGGAGAAACAGCAGTTGAAGAAGTTCACAAGGTATTAAGTGGAGAAATTATAGATGCTTATATACCAGTAGAATTAAAATTAATAACTAAGTAATTTATAAATGGTATTGTCTATATTGATGATACCATTTTTTATGTGAAAGTATATTATTATATTACTTAAAATAGAACTTAATTTATAAAAAAGTAATTTTAATTTAATTATTTCAAAAAAAAGGTTTACAAATTAGTTACAATTAGATACCATATATAAATATAAAGATTACAAAAAAGTAACAAAAATTGAAAATTATGGAGCTTTGAAAATATAAATTAATTGGGGGATATTTTATGATAAAGAAAATTATAATGGTAGCAATACTTTTTTGTTCATTCATATTTGTATCAAACACAACAGATATTTATGCAAATAGTATGGGAGTGGTAACAACATCTAAACTTAATGTCAGAAGTGGACCATCAACTAAACATAGTGTAATAGGTTCTTTATCTAGAAATAATTCAGTAGCAGTATTAAGTAGTAGTCAGGGATGGCATAAAGTAAGATTATCAAACAATAAAGAAGGATGGACTAGTAGCAAATACATAAGAACTAATTCAACTTCAAATAATAATACAAATAATGAAAAATATACAATGAATGTAGTAGCTACTGCATATACAGGATATAGCACAACATCAACAGGTCAAAAGCCTGTATGGGGAACGATAGCAGTTGACCCTAGAGTCATACCTTATGGAACGAAAGTTTATATACCGCAATTTAATCAAGTATTTGTAGCGAACAATACAGGTGGAGCTATAAAAGGAAATAAAATAGATATATTTATGAATACAAGAAAAGAATGCCGTAACTGGGGCAGAAGAACTATAGAGATACAAGTTTTAAAATAAAAAGAAGGGGATAACCCCTTCTTTTTTATACATTCAATAATCTTCTTGAGATATTAAGTTTTATAGTTTTTTCAATTTCATCTAACATTTTTTCATTCTTTGGATCTACAAATAAACAAGTATATCCTTTTTCTCCAGCTCTACCAGTTCTACCTATACGGTGAACATAAGATTCAACACTTTCAGGTATATCATAGTTATATATATGACTAACTCCACTAACATCAAGTCCTCTTGCTGCAACATCAGTAGCTATTAAATACTGAATTTCTGAATTTCTAAATGATTTCATTATTCTTTCACGTTTAGATTGAGATATATCACTGTGTAACTTTGCACAGTTAAACCCTTTTTGGTAAAGAGCTTCCTCTAGTTTATCAGCCCTTACTTTTGTTCTACAAAAGATTATAGCCATAAATGGATTATCTTCATTTAAAACACTACATAGGGAATCTTGCTTATGTCTATCTGTAGTTTCAACAACTTCTTGAACTATATTATCAAGAGTGACATCAGCTTTAGCAACAGTTATAACTGATGGATTGTTCATATATCTGTAAGCTAGCTTTTTTACTTGTGGGTCCATAGTAGCAGAGAAACATAACATTTGACGCTTTTTAGGAAGTGTAGTCATTATAGATTCTATATCATTTTTAAATCCCATGAAAAGCATCTCATCAGCTTCATCAAGTACTAAAGTTTTTAACTTGCTAAGGTCAACAGTTTTTCTCATTAAATGGTCTATTAATCTACCTGGAGTAGCTATTATTAAATGAATATTACCTTTTAATTTTTTTAGCTGGGACCCGATATCTTTACCACCGTAGGCTGCTAAAATATTTACATCCTTACCTTCTTTAAGCTTCATAGCTTCTTCCGTTATTTGGATAGCAAGCTCTCTAGTAGGAGATATAACTAAAGCTTGTACATTATTATTATCTAAATTAATATTTTCAAATATTGGAAGTAGGAATGCTAAAGTTTTACCAGTACCAGTCTGGGCTTGAGCTATAACATCATTTCCAGATTTGATAAGTCCTATACTT
The DNA here is from genome assembly GCA_036646635.1 of Romboutsia sp. Lineage (GTDB taxonomy): Bacteria > Bacillota > Clostridia > Peptostreptococcales > Peptostreptococcaceae > Faecalimicrobium. The sequence continues at coordinate 2,192 of JAVXLU010000061.1, read as the reverse complement.
TGTTCCTGTATTGGAGTAGGAGTAGTTATTGAATTTTTATTTAAAATATTTACTATATTTTCATTAATTCCTAAGTTTTTGAAATTCATTTTTATTTACCTTTCATATATACACATTTATTAATTAAATCATAAAATTTAATCTATTAATAATATCATATTATCAGTATTAATACTAATAATTATTAATACTGATAATATAATTCAAATTATCTAATTATATCTGATAATTCTATATTAATATTATTTGAATTATTACCGTTTATAGTATTAGGAGCATCAATGATTTTAACAGGAAGTTTAATAGTAAAAGTAGAACCCTTATTCAAAGTAGAATCTACGTATATAGAACCACCATGTAAATTAACAAAAGAGCTAACAATAGATAGACCAATTCCACTTCCTTCATTATTCCTAGTAAAGCTATTATCTATTTGAATAAATTTCTCGAAAATTTTAGATAAATTTTTAGCATCTATACCTACTCCAAAATCTTCGATAGTTAAAGTAAGTGTTTTTTCTTCAACAAATATAGTTGTAAGTATATCGGAATAATCATTAGAAAACTTGATAGCATTTGAAAGTAAATTAAGGACTATTCTTTCAATTTTCTCAGAATCTACAGCCATTATTAATTCTTCTATATTAGTATCAAAAATTATTTCTAAATTCTTTGATTTACCATAAGGTATAACTGATAACACTGTGTTTTCTATTAAGCTTATTATATCTACATTTTTTAATACTAAATCACCAAAACCAGAATCTACTTTTGCAATATCGATTATATTATTTATAAGCCTAAGTAATCTATTAGAATTCTGATCAATTATATCTAAAATATTATTTATGCTAGATGTATTATTATCAAAACTATAATTATATTTTCTTAAAAGTTGACTTGAAGAAGATACTATAGCCACTGGAGTTCTAAGTTCATGACTTATATTTGCGATAAAATGACTTTTTGTATTATTTGCATCTTCGGCAAGTTGTTTTGCATTATTTAATTCATATTGATATTTTTTATTTTTTATAAATCTTAAAACTAGATTTATTATTATCAATATAAATCCTAATAGAGTAGTACCAACTGGGAGTATAACTTCTTTATATTTAGTTATAAAAGGAATTGGTTCATTTATTATTAAAGAACTATTTGGTAATAATTTTGGTGAAATATTATTTAATTTTAAATTATTATAATTAAACATCCACACATTAGCGTTACTAGCATTTATAAATTTAGGAGATGATAATTTATTATTTAAAATATCATTAATTAATTGAGCAGCTTTTTTAGCTTGTTCATAGTGATTTATTACTTTACCACCAATCATATTTTTATTAATATCATAACTTAAATTTGTAAAAATAGGGACATTAACATTTTTATCGATTATATTAATACAATCTTCTACACTAATAGATTTTCCAGTACCATCACGATACGGATATAAAAAAAATACAATATCTTTTTTAGAATCTAAGCTTGATAAATTATTTATAAAATCATTATTAACCTCAGGTGGAACGGATAAATACTTAAAGTTAAATTGATTATATTTATCTTTAAAACTAAAAAAAAATTTTATTTCATCTTGATACTTTGTTGAATTACCAGTAAGTAAAATTAAATTTCTTTTTTCACTACTGTTATTAGAGGGATAAATTTTATTAATTAAATCTAGATTATCATCAATTGAAGGTTGTTCAATTACACCGCCACTTATATTTGAGTTTTTAGCTTTTAATATAGATTCATTTTCGCTTACCCCAAAGAATACAATAGGAAGATTATTAAATAAGATATCTTTATACTTTAATCCAAACTCTAAAGCCATATCATCACCTAAAATTATGGCATCAAATTTTTTATAGTTTTTAATTTTAAACTTTAATAAATTATAAAAATTTTCTTCACTTTCTTTTCCTTTAAACTTTTTACCGTCCATATATTCTATTTGTAAATCATAATCAGACTCTAACCAATCTAATAAACCATCTACTTGATCATTAAAGCTAGTAAAGTTTGGAGAATAAGAGCTAATAAATAATATATTTTTGTTCTCATGTGCATTTACATTTATAGGTATTAAACTTAAGCAAATAATTGAAATTATAGATAGAATAACTTTATAAAATTTAAATTTCATGACTGACATCCTTTTTATTGTATTTATTAAGTATAGT
>JAVXLU010000060.1:0-13124 GCA_036646635.1 Romboutsia sp. | reverse complement strand
TCTTCAAAACCTTTATTTTTTAATATTTTTATAATATTATTCATTGACTAATTCAAATCCAAAATTATCAACTAAATCTTTTAAAAGTTCTTTAGGTTTAGAATTTTCTACAATTTTTTCGATTTGTTCTTCTAATTCTTTAGTTAATTCCATAATTTATAATTTACATAAAATAATGAGTAACAGCCAACCGAATCTCAATATAAACTCTACTATGAATATATTTAATTCAGGAATCCAAACCCCATTCACTTAATGCTAACCCTAGAATTAAATGTTTGCCTTTACTTATATCAGTATTACAGTGAAATAATCCCTGATACACAGATTATTCCTCTACGTAGTTTTTTTATATTAAAAATATAGTGGAATCTCGTGGACTCGAACCACGTTAACTAGAGTTTCAGTCCAGCGCATATACCATATCTGCCAAGATTCCTTAATGTAGGCAATATAGGACTTGAACCTATGACTTCCACCTTATCAGGGTGGCTATCTAACCAACTGATATAATTGCCTATTTTGTATGGTATGCAAGACTCGAACTTGCGACCTCCACGTCCCAAACGTGGCATACTACCAACTGTACTAATACCATATTTTATTTATATATCACCACCAATATATTCCGCCCCAAATTAACATAAAAATTATCAAAAATAAAAAGGTTCCTAAGCATCCTAAAGCTTCATTTAATCCACCAAACATGCCAGGTTTTTTAGACTTTTGATTAAGAAACCACATTAGTATAATTGATATAACACAAACAATTATAGCTATTAAATTATACCATGTTATTGTTATCATTTTTATCCCTTTACTATTTTTATTTTTTTATTTAATCCGAAATAAACTAAATCATTTAATTCATTTTGTATATTTTCATCTTTTAAAACAGAATCTTTAGATAATATTATATATACAAAATTATCATCCATTTTATATATCATTCCACCACTAACTCTAATGGAAAATTTAATAATATCTAATTTATCTTTTTCTGATAGAGATATAAAATATTTATCATTCATATTATTTAAATATATTATATAAAACATAAATATTATTAACTATAGGAGTAAATATAATTATAATATTATACCATTTCATTGTTTTTAAAGATTCTATTATAATTTTATCTTCTGTATATAATAGAATATTATTAAATCTATCAAATTTAATATCTATATAAGTACTTAGTGAACTTGCTACAGATAATATATAAAAAAGTATAATTATAAAATATATCATAAATAATATGTTTTAATTGTAACGCATATCGGATTCGAACCGATGATCTTCTCATAGAAAGTGAGACGAATTAACCGCTATTCTAATGCGCCATTTAATAAAAAAGAATTGCAAGTTTATTGTTGGATGCACAACTACAATTCTAATATTACTCGTATTGGTAATACATCTAGTTTATCTTTTCATTATTATATATACAAACTAATATAATATAACAACTACACCTATTTGGCGAGTTCGTAAAGGCATAAATAGGTAAATCCTTTACATCACCCAGTCTTAAAAATGGCTTATCGTACCATTTAATTGTTGAAGGTAATACCTCTTCATTATCTAACACGTACTTCTAGTTGTTTGATTTGTAAATTAATACAAGGCAGGTTAACACCACAACACCCGAAATATAAGGTAAACCATAACATTGGTATAACATGAGTAATTAGTTTCTCTAATCTATTCCGACTTCCTTCACAGACTTTTAAGTGAGGGTTATAGAGTTATCTTTTATTACTATAAAGATTGTCGGTTTGGAAGAGCATAGAGGATTCGAACCTCTCTTTTTAGAATTAAATCTAATTTTCTAACCAATAGACAAATGCTCTTTTTGTATTAAACAAAAGTTTAATGTTTTTCATTATTGTGTAAACATATTTTTTCGCATATATCTTTATACTCAGTAAATACATCATTACGAGAATTACAACATGGACAAATTAATGTTATACTATCTAAACAAGTTTTAGTAACATTATCTTCAGTTTTATAACCATACATGATTTCTAAATCATTGAAGTTTGTGAATAAAATAGATTCACAATATTTACATGTATATTCTTTTCTTGTTTTATCAACAAAAATATTCATTTTGTTTTGTTTTGTTTTATTTTATTATTGTATTACAAATATACATATAATATTTTATACTTACAAATAAATAAACAATTATTTTTACAATCTTGTAATAATTAATGTACCAGTAACTTCAATTAGTTTTACTGAAGCCTCATCAGTGAAATAATAACCATCAGACTTTGCTTCAGATAATACTTTTCCTGTACTAATCCATTTTCTGATAACATTACCACTACAATCCAATAATTCAACAGAATGTCTTGAACCTAGAGATTGAAATTTAGCCATTCTTGAATCTGTACAAGAAGAAAATATTCCAATAATGAATATTGCAGAGAATAAAACTTTTTTCATACTTATATGTCGTTTATATATTTAATATATGCTTAAATAAATAAATAGTTTTAAATTATATAAAAAATATTTATTTAGCAGGAATAAAATCAACTCTAACACTTACTAATTGACCATCTTCCTGTCTTACTACTTCCATTCCTTTTACGGAAGAAAGATTAATTCCCATTTGATTAGGGAATACAGTTACAGGTATAGCATAATTGAAATTATTTTTTAATTTCTCATCAGTTATTTCCTGGTATTCTGTTGTTAATTTTCTGTTATTTTCCATAATATTATTATTTAAGTAGTAGGCAGAATGGATTCGAACCATCAACTTATCCGCTAAGATAATATTTACCAATTAATATACTGCCTTAAATTATCATATATGCATCTACAATAAACCCATATATTTTTTACCAAATATAATCACCATAACCATTTACAGGTGTACCATATTCATCAGATGTTACGATATCTTCAGGGTCCAACCAAGTTCTAGGATCGTCACATTCATAATCATACTGTAGTTTTTCGTTCTGTGTCATTTTTTTGAGTATTTATTTATTAATTCTTGGAATATGTTATAATTTAATATAATTTCATTTTTATTAGTATCTTCAATTTTAACTTCTTTTACTAATGAAGATGGAATATAAGTTTTTGCAAATGAATTAGCAGAATCAATATTAGAAAATTCTAAAATATCTGTTTTATCATTAATATATTTAACAGTTAGTTTATATTTACAAAACTTTGCCATAACATTTAATTTTTTGTTTCATTCCAAACAAGTTCTTGCCAATATTCATTTACTACCTTAATTGTAAAAGTAGATTTATCTCCTTTCTTTATAAGAATACAATCCATACCAGCTTCACATACTGTATTACCATCTTTATCAATATATCCATATCCTCTACCTGCGGCATAATTGATAACTCTTACAATATCACCTTTTTTAAAGGTATGATAACCCATTTTAATGTCTCTAGTAAGTTCTACAATATCTCCTAATTCGATAACATTTCTCATATTGTTTGTTTTAAATGATTACAATGCAAATATAACTAAAATTTATTAATTAGCAAAACTTAATTGGATTTTTTTATAAAAATATAGCAAATAATAGCTATTACTATCATAATAATAAATGGAAGCCAAAGAGGCATTGTTATATACCACCAACTCCAATCTATAACTCCTGTTAATTTTAATATAAGAAAAACAATAAATAAAGTAATACTAATTGAATTGCTTTCTGTTTTATATTCTTTCATGATATGAATTATTTTTTTAATTATTCTCAAGATGATTTATAAATAAATTTAATTCATCTCTAAGTAATTTTATTTTATCAATAAAATCTTCTAATGTATCATCTTCAGTTTTATGTAATCTTACAGAATTATTACAATCAGAAACAGACAGAAAAGTATTTCTAATATTTTTTTCTTTATATGTAATAAATCCATCGAATGCTACTACATTTCCTGTTGAAGGACTAGATAATTTATTAAGCCAAATTCTTTTATTATAAGTTTCCATATTTTTTTATTATATCACAAATATATGAAAAAATCCTTAATTAAAAAAATAATTAAGGATTTTTTTCTATTTATTTTTAAAATAACTAAATTCTCTATATTTAAGATCATTTAACTTTTTACATTTTATACAGGGTTCAGATGAATCTATTTTATCAAACACACATAATTTAGAACAACATTCGCTAAAATCTTCATAATCTCTTACCCATTCTAAAATATATTCTTTACCCTCAAAGGTAAATATATTTACTGTTCCCATTATAAAAATATTTATTTTATATATCTATAAATAAGAAATGTCACACACATATAATTATAGTTGTTTTTTTATGATTGTTATTTTATAATGTCACACACATGTAATATAATTATGATTGTTGTTGTTTTTTTAATAAAACCATTATAGGTAATCTCTATTATATTATTTATTTATAGATGTATATTTTATTTACTTATATATTATAATTTAACCAGGGCCACTAGAATAAAGAATTAGAATATTTACAATCATCTAATTCCATTTTAAGTTGATCTATTTCTAATTTTAGATAATTTATTTCATCTTTATAATTTATAAGAACATCAGTATAATTATCTTTAATATCTTCTATTTTATTTTCGTATAACTCTGTAATATCATTAGTTATATTTAATATATTTTTATTTATATCAGCAATTTCAGGTATATTTTCTAATATTTCATTATAAATATATTTAGTAATAACATCAAATTCTCCTGGATTATCTTCATCCATTACTTTACTTAACCCTATTTTTATACTGTTTTTTATTTTATTTTCGTATTCTGTTATATTTTTGCTCATAAATTTAAAAATGTTGGTGTTTTAATTGTATTACCTGCTACATTAGCTAATATATTTAAGCCAAAAGATTTCCATTGCTGTTCTGTTGATAATTGAACATCTGTGTAATCTTTTATTTTATAGGTTTCCTTATTATTTTCTAATAATTCTTTTTCTATATTGGTATTTTCGTCTAACATATCTATAAGTTTATTATTTATCTTAGTGTTTTCGTCTACCATAGATATAAGTTTATTATTTATATTAGTGTTTTCTTTTAAATCATCTCTCAACTTAACTATTTCATCATATAATTCATTATTAGATTTATCCATAGTTTAAAGTTTTATTTATATATCACAAATCAATTTATATATTATATGTGTGTGACTTTTTTCTTATTAGATATTATCTATAAAAATAAAACTATTCATATAATAATGTGTATTATATTAAATAAACATTATATATACTTATCATTATTATATAGGAGTAAGGTTTATCTTATATAATAATATATTTAAAAAACCTATACAAAGAATTCCTAATTTAAAAAAGTAAAAATATAGGAATTCTTTATTGAAATATTTTTTTATTCGAAAGAAAACATATATATTTGTACCATAATAAAAAACTAAAAGAAATTATGGTAACAGAAAAACAAGGAGATATCTTCGCAGATTCAAAAAATTGGGATGCTTTTATTCACGGTTGTAATTGTTTCACTACAATGGGTGGTGGTATTGCTAGAATCGTTAAACAAGAATTCCCGGAAGCTTATAAAACAGATCTAAAAACTCTTTCAGGAGATAGATCAAAGGTTGGTACATTTACAAGCGTACACACTAAAAATAAATGGATTATTAATGCATATACTCAATATCATTTTGCTGCCAAAGGACAAGATGTTTTTGAATATGAAGGTTTCAGAAAGATTCTAAAATCTGTTGTAACTATTATTAAATCCAATTACAAAACTGATTATACTTTAGCAATGCCTAAAATTGGAGCTGGTCTTGCAGGTGGAAATTGGGATGATATTTACGATATTATTGTAGAAGAATGTAAAGATATTAATGTGATTATTTATAGTCTATAAAATGCAATATTTAAAAAATTGTTCTTATACTCTTAAACACTGGTATTATTACCAGAAAACTGCTTTACAGTTAAAAGTTTGGAGACCTAGACACTTGTTACATGATATGGATAAAATTATTCTATATCTAATATATGATAAAAAACAAACTTCTAAAATACATAGAAAATATAGTTCTCATCATATAACTTTAAATAAAACAAAAATAAATTATCTTGATGCTGTAATCGACTGGGAATGTGCCAGATTCACAAAACCTGATAAACCTTTAACTGCTAGAGAAACTTTATATAAATTTTATTACTCTCAAGAATCAAATATTTTACCTATTTTAAACAAATTAAAACTTTAATTAGTATGGCATCAACTAAATCTGTTAAAATTGCAGGATATATGCAAGACGATATTAGAAATAATCTACTTTCTACATTAAGAAACAAAAAAGAACAGTGTAATGCAGATTTCTATAAACTTTTGTATGATAAATATCTGACAATGCTACCAGAAGATCTAAAAGCAACCTTTTTGAAATATGGAAAAAAATATTTCAGTGTAACGACTTCTCTACATTATATTAAAGATGTTCCTGTTGAATGTCAATATAAGAAAAATTATTATGTTAATTCTTTCTATATTGATGGATATTCAGATAAATATTATTTTATTTCATCTGATGAATATAACGCCTGTGCTATCTATAATGCAATGGATAAAAAAGAAAAAGAAGCCATTCATGTTGTAATGAAAAATTATGTTTCATTGATTAAAGAAATTAATGAAATGGATAAAGAACTTAAATGTGCTCTTACAGCATATAATACAACTGCTAAACTAAGAGATGAATTTCCTGAAGCTTATACAGTTTATCTTACGTTATCTGGTAATAAAGAAGAAACTTTAACACAGATGGGATGTGATAAAATTGAATCTCTTCGTGCTAAATTAAATAAAAAGTAATATATTTGCATATCTGTGTTGGTGAAAATGGTTTATCACGCTTAATTGAATTATAGGTTCGAATCCTATACACAGAACTAAAACCTAAACATATGCAAAAAATCGCACAAATTGACAAAGTAACAAAAGAAATTATTAAAGTATGGAATTCTTATAAAGAAGCAACAGAATTCTATGAAGTTAGCAATACTACTATTTATAAAGCTGTAGGAGCTAAAATAAATAAAGAATCATGTGGATCGCTTTGGTTCTATTATGATAATATCCCATCAAAAAAACATATCACAGGTAATAGATATGCATTATTTAAATCTGGAAGCTTTTATAAACTCTATGTTTCTATTAATAGAATTGGACACGATCTAGGTCTTGAAAACTCTGAAGTTGAAAAAATCCTAAATAATGAAATTAAACACAATGTATATAAAATAAAGCAACTTTAATTTGTAAGTGTAAATATTTTTATGTATATTTGTATCATAATAAAAAACTAATATATAAAAATAAAATATTATGCAAGACAAATTCTTTTATGAAAATATTGATATAGTATTTCTACTATTCAAACAAGACCCTTCTTTGTTTACTTCTGTTCTTTCATCTAAAAATGCTATAGATGCTGATGGAGTTATTATCGAAGTAACAGAAAAAGATAAAAACTCTATGGGAGATGATACATTCGAAGAAATTATGTGGATTAATTGCCCTACTAATGGTAATACATATGAATTAATTTCTGAAGTTAATGCGTCAGGTTATAAACCAGTTAGATTTACTAATCTAAAATCTAATTACGAATTTAATTTCACCACAGGAGGTTCTGATAAAGTAAATAATAATAAAAGAAATTATCCTTTTTAAAATAAGTTAAATTATCCTAATTTATTTTGATATCCCAAAAATTATAATTATATTTGCATTGTAATAAAAAACAAATACTCACATAAAACAAAAAAACAAAATGGCAAAGTTTAATTTTTTCCTAGCTACTTACAAAAAAGAAAATGATAACAGAGACCACCTATTCGTAACATTCTACGAAGAAAACTCTACACATGATGCAAGTCTTTATACTTCTATTAAAGATAATGTAAAACGACAAGGTGCTATTTCTGTTTCTGATATTATCAGTCTAAACAAAAAAGCTGTTAATGTCGCTAACATTGAAGATATTAATCTAATTAGATGCTCTATCGCCTTTGCGTTTATGTATTACGATAAAACAATTGTTTTGTCAAACGTTAGAAACTTCAAACGTTATTCTAATGAATATAACGCAATTAAAAAGACTATTGTTATGCCATCGGATAAAACGTATTATGGCAACTGGAATCATATTGCGATTAAAAAACTAATTACAGAAACCCTTGGTAAATTTATTGAAACCAATAAATATAATCTAAATACATGGGTTCATGATATCTATGAAAACTTCATTAAAAACGAATGTGTGGATAAAGTTATTATTAACCCTACTGATCATATTAAAGAAGTAATCCCTGTAGATAGTGAAATCTTTAACGCTGCTTTCTTTGCTGAAATGTCTCAACAATCTATTGAGCGTACAAGAGAATCTAATATCAAAAAATTCCATGAGAAATATAGTCATTTGTTTACTGAAGCGGCATCTCTTGGTTTTAAACAGGTAAAAATTGATGAGATTTTCAATAATATTATCAATGATTATCTTACAAACAAAGGGTTTACCCTTGAAGAAAAAAGCTCACATACTATCATTTCTTGGTAATAAATAATTTTTAAATAAAAACCTAATCTATTTTGTAGATTAGGTTTTTTTATGTATATTTGTATTGTAATCAAAAAATAAAATTCTTATGGAAACTACAGTATCTTACGCTATTAAAATTACAGGTGAAGCAGCTTATAACCAAAAAGTAAATTTCTTTATGTCTGATAAAGAATTCCAATCTTTAAATGATTCTATTATTGAAAGACTTAAAGATATTGATACGAAAACTATTAAGACTGCTAAAGAAATGACTGATCTAATGTATCTAAAACAATTCAATGAAGGACTTAATTTTACTACAATAACTTCATTATTTTATATACTAAACTTCTTTACGATAAAAAACTATAGAATTAAAACCAATAGAAATACACTTATCAATATTGTTATTAAATAACTCAAAAAAATACCTCTAAATATTCGTTTATTTAGAGGTATTTTTTTATATTTGTATGAGCGAAGACCCTAGTAGCTATAAGTAGATAACCAAACCTCTAAAGTATATTCTCCAAAGCACACCTATTTCTAATATTATAATTAAATGTTAAAATATATTTAACTACAGAAAAAATATATGAATTTATTTGTTGCTTATAGATAAATGTATTATATTTACCTTGTAATCAAATGATAACAAAACAACTCTAAAAATAATCTAAAAATAATTCAAAGATTATTTGCAAGTTAAAAATAAAGGTATTATATTTACCTTGTAATCAAATGATAACAAAACAACTCTAAAAATAATCTAAAAATAATTCAAAGATTATTTGCAAGTTAAAAAATAAAGTATTATATTTGTAACGTAATCAATAAAACAAATCTTTAAAACAACAAAACAATGGAAAATCTAATCATTACCCCAGCAACTTCTATGACTTCAGTTTCTAACTCTATGCTAGATACTTATACTTCAAAAAGAGTATATACTGAAATTCAAGATCTTCGTGAGAAAACTCCTGCAGTTTTTGCTAACGCACCTCATCCAGATATGTCTGCTAGATATGGTTTTGTTCCTACACATGAATTGCTTGGATTATTTGATGAACTAGGTTGGAAAGTTACTAAAGCCGGCCAACGTGGTGGAGATGCTCAATATGGAGTACACAATATCATTATGGAAAACCCTGGTCTTAAAGAAGTTAATGTTAAACGTGATGTTATGCTACCTCAGCTAATCATTAACAACTCCCACAACGGACACACTCCACTTAAAATCTCTCTAGGTCTATTCCGTCTTGTTTGTTCTAATGGTCTTACTGTAGGTGTTCCTGGAATGTCTGAAACTATGAAGCTAAGACACTCTAACAAATTAACTCTAGATACTGTTAGAGAACTATCAGAGTCTTCTATGGACAACTTTAAAATGACCCAAAGATATATTAAAGAAATGCAAGATATTGAGCTAACTAAAGAACAACGTGAAAACTTCGCTCTTGAAGCTCTTGCACAACGTGATTACTATAAATTCTTTGCTAAAAATGATAAAGGTATCTTTGTTAGAAAAGATGATGAACTTCTAGAACGTTATGATCTTAACGAACTTCTTAAACCATTAAGAGAAGAAGATTCTAACCCAACCCTATGGCATACTTTCAATGTACTACAAGAAAAAATGGTCGAAAAAAGCTTTGAAGCTAAAACCAAAAAAGGTGGTATCAGACAAGTTAAATCTGTTGAAGATGTTCTTAGAAGACACAATTTCAACGCCCTATTGTGGGACTTGGCATCTAATTTGATGCCAGAATCCCTAAATAATGAGTTCGAATCTAAATTTGTCAAAGAAGAACCAAAAAATACTAAAAAAGAAACTATTAAAGTTCCTTCTCCTATCGAAGATGCTGTAGTTATCGAAGAAACTGTAACCATTGAAGATGCTGTAGTTATCGAAGAAACTGTAAACACTGAAAAAGAACTTAATAACACTTCAAATGAACAACCTACTGAAACTACCGAAACTGTAATCCCTGAAGCCCCTAAAGCGCCTGAGGCAATCCAAACTGAACTATTTGAACAACCTACTGAAACCAAAAAAGAAGTTAAGGATAACGCCCCTAAACGCGGAAAAAATGGTAGATTTGTTTCAAAGAAACAAAAAGATCTAATGGAAAAACTATCGACTGAAATGGACTTTGATAAAATGGCAGAAGATATTCTAAATAATATCTAATACTATCTATATTATATGAAAAGCACCTTAATAAAAAAGGTGCTTTTTTTATAAATATTTTTCTAAATTCAGAAATTATAATTATATTTGTTTTATTATAAACTAAAACTACTATATAAAAATGAAAACTGCTCTATTGGATGACTCTAATGCATCTATCGCTTCTATTATTGATTATTATGAACTCTCTAAAGGAGATAATATTAATATCAATACTGAAACTGAAATAGCCTGGATCGAAAAAGAACTATATGATCTTAATGATATATCAGACTTTACTGAAGCAGAATATACTGAGGAATCTAATACCACCTTCGTTATTAAAGAAGAAAAAAACTTCACAGATGAATATAATGAAATTATCCCTTGTATCGTAGGTACACTATATATGAACTCTAAACAACTATACCCACACTGCTATGCAATACTACCACTATACTAACTAAATACCCCTAATACCATGATATTACTACTAATTATTATATCTCTTATTCTATATACTCTATATCTGATTTCTATAATATCACTTTATATAGAAATCGCATATTCTGATATATCTAAAACTAATAAAATATTTATAATCCTAACAAACATAATCCTATTTATAATAGTATCTAACTTCCTATTTACACTATATACCCTATGACTAAATCAACTGTAATATATGATAAATCTGGTAATACTAGTAAATTTACTGAAAAACTAGATAAAACCCTAAATATAATAGAAACATCTACTGATAAAAAACTACTAGATATTAAATTCTCTACATGTAATATGAGCGGCCAATTTATTATGACTGCCCTAATAATCTATGACGTACAAGAATGAGCAATATAATAGAAAATAATATATGTAATTTCGAATCTCTTTCGGAACAACTACCTACTGCTATTGAACTTAATAAATTAACGCAAATAGCACAACTAAACGAACTAGGATCACTTGTTAATAGTGTTAATGCACAAGCAAGACTAGGCGAATTTAAATATACCCATAATAAACCACTATCAAAACACCAAACCCTATTCTTTACTGAAAAAGGCTATAATGTCCAATATAACCAATATAATAAATGTACCGTAATCTCCTGGCCATCTTCTATGTGATATGATACAAACTAAAATACTATTTGTCGAAAATAAAAAAGGTAAAAACTCTACCTATTTCCTACTTGATGCCACCAATCAATTAAATGATTTCCTATCTAATATCCCCGATGATAAAATCAGAGATATTAAAACTATCTATAATACTACTACTGATGTCCCTGCCTCTGTATTATATATAGTGCACTTCTCTACTGATATACAATTTAAATATAACTTAGATGATAAACCTAAATTCAAATCTGAAGACGTTTATGATCTTATACACGAAGCCAAACAAAATAAATTTAAATACGCTAAAGTACCTAAACTAAATGATACGCAAATTAAACACCTGCGATCTATTGATTTTACTGTTCTAACCTCTGATAAAAATTATGACCTTGTATCATGGTAATGTCACGCCCTATAACTGTTGTTAAAACTGTAAACGATTTTAACAAATTTATTATTATCGCTAATAATACCCTAAATGAGTTTATATGTAATATACCTGAAAATAACCTTATTGATATTAAAACTATATTATCACTGGAAAATAATTCACGTAAAACTTCTATATCATTTATTGTAACATATAAAAAATAAACTATAATGCTAAAACTAAAACCCCTACATAAACTCTTTAAAGATAAAGAATTCCTAAACAACCTATCTAAAATGTCTACTAAAGACCAAAAAAACCATATACTACAAATTTCCTATCTTATGGATAAAGATATTATCCTAGAAAATGAAGTATATACGTCTAAAAACTATATTAATGCATCTATAATAAATGATGTAGTTTCCTTCTTTGATATAAAACTACCAATATACTATTTTGATATAATTAAAACTCATAATAAACTATCTATACAAGATGCCCTTGTGGAAAAAACTATTAACCTAAATACCTTCGAACCTGTATACTATATAAAATTTAAAATGTCTAACCAAGATACGTTTAAAGGGATATCCCTAGAATCTTATAAATCACTCGAAGATGCTACTGATGCCCTTAATAAACACCTAAATAACTCAAACCCCTTTACTCACATCTATAATAAAGGCAAATATTATGTGTGCTCTAAAAAAATAACATCTATATAACAATAAATACCTAATAATATAGACTCTTCCTTTACTTACTAACTATAGTCGACCCCTGGAACAAATTATTATATAATGAACACCAAATGAACTATAATAGAACTATAAATGAACTATAAATGAACTATATTTTTTATAAAAATTCGACCTAT
>JAVXLU010000059.1:0-13150 GCA_036646635.1 Romboutsia sp. | reverse complement strand
AAATAACAATGCTTATAAATACATATAATGGATACTCTCAATCTATAGAAGATATACCTAAAACAGTAATAAAATATATATCTAAAAGTTGTATTAAGAAATCAAAAATAAAAGAAGAAGATATGATAGAAGGGGTCAAGTCTCAGATTATTTATTTTCTAAAAGATAAAATGGAGGAAGATAGCTTAGATAAAATAAACTTGCAAAATATAAATGTAATAGAAATTAGGAGTATTTATAAACCATATTGGATAGCTAATTTTAAAGGAAAAAATATACTTATAGATGCTAATACAAAATAAAATAATAAAGATATAAAGTTTCTAAACTTTATATCTTTATTATTTTATTTTGTATTTTTAGTTAGATGGTCTAAAGTTTCAAGCTTATACCCCTCTTGTTCCCAATGAGTGATTACTTCATCTAGTATTTCTGTATTAGTTTTAGAATTAGGATGAAGTAATACTATAGCACCAGGATGAGTTCTAGAATATATTTTTTCTTTTGCAAACTCATGTGTTGGTTGCTTATCATTATACCAATCTACGTAAGCAAAACTCCAAAAAACTGAACTATATCCTAAATCTTGTGTATATTTTAAAGATTGTTCGCTAAATTTACCCATAGGTGGTCTGAAAAATTTAGGCATATCTTTTCCAGTAACCTCTTTATATGTTTCTTCAACACTAGTAATTTCAGATTTGAACTTTTCAAAATCATTAATAGAAGCCATAGAAGGATGTGATTTTGAATGATTACAAACTAAATGTCCCTCTTTTTCCATCCTTTTTACTAAATCAGGATTATTCTTTATGTAGCCTTCTACAACAAAGAATTGAGCTTTAGCATTATGCTTTTTTAAGGTATTAAGTATACTTTCAGTATTTCCATTTTCATATCCAGCATCAAAAGATAAATAAAGAACCTTTTCATTTGGGTCGCCTACATAATAAGAGCTATATTTATTAAAGAAATCAGCTTCTTTAATAGGTTCTGGTTGCTTTCCATCATTTCTAGGATTAAAATACCAACTATACTCTTGTGTACTAAGAGTGGGATTTGATATTTGTGTTTTAGTTTTATTTAGCATATAAAAGTTAGTGCTTACCAAACCTCCAAATACTAAAATAAAAAATCCTATTATAAAATAAGTTCTGTAGCTTCGTTTTTTCATAAGATCACCTCTAGTAAGTTGTTAAATTAAAATGACTATTAATTTAAATATAGTTTCTATAATAAATCTAAAAATATACATTTTAATTTTTAATTATGCTTTTACTTTTAGGACAAACTTATCATATAATGATTTAAATAGATAAGTACAAGAAGTAACTGAAAGGAAGTTTAAAATGGAAAAAATTATAAACGTATTATCTGAAAAGATAGTAAGTATTTTGGATAATGTTATATATTTAGATATACAAACTAGTGGTTTAAATCCGATAAATTCAGAAATAATAGAAATAGGTGCAATTAAATTAAATAACGAAAAAGTTTATACTTTCAATACTCTAATAAAAAATCATAAAGAAATATCATTAGAAATATATTCTTTGTATAATAATATAACTAAAGAGAATCTAAATAAGGCACCAGAAATTTATAATATTAAAGAAAAATTAATAAATTTCGTAGAAGATAAAATTATTATTTGTCATAATTCTAATTTTGTGAAAAAATTTATTTACTATTATATTCCGGAACTTAAAAATGATATTATAGACTCTATGGAACTAGCTATGATACTAGAACCATATCATAAAGATTACACTTTAAACTACCTAAAAAAACATATAACTAGTGATAAATATGATGAAAAACATATAGCATTGCAAGATTGTTTTGATATTATAAAGGTTGTAAATTCATTGCTTATAAGACTAAAAAAATCAGAATCACTTACATTAGAACCATTAACATTCAAGATAAACTCATACCTTAGTACACATAGTTTAGACAGGTGGGAATGGAGTGATTTAATAGAAAATGCAGATTATAATAAAAAAGATTTATTAAATATAGTTTATGAAAGTAGTAATAAAATAAAAAAAAATGAAGATAAAAAAGAAAAATATATAACTACAGAAATTAATAAAAATAATAGGTTATATGAAGAACTTTTAAGAAATAAAGAAATATGGGCTAGTAAAGAAGGATTCATGTATGAATATAGACCAGGACAATATGAGCTTACAAAAACTATAAGAGAAACATTTCAAGGAAATAATGGTAGTGCTAAAGTTGCGTGTATAGAAGCTCCGACAGGGATTGGTAAAAGTGTAGGATATTTACTTAGTGCTATATTAGAGGCTAAATTAAATAAAAAGAGAGTAATAATATCTACAGATACAAAAGAATTACAAATACAGTTAATAAATAAAGATATACCAAATGTATTAAACTCATTAGGATTGAATAATAAAATAAGCTATGGATACATAAAAGGAAAAAATAATTATATCTGTGTAGAAAAGCTAGAGAATTATAAAAAAGAATATAATGGTAATGAATTTATTAAAAATGATGTGTTATCTATTTTTATATTAGAAAGATTAACTAAAGATGGAAGATACGGAGATATAGAGGAAATAAATCCTTGGATAATCCAATATTTTAAAGAAATAGAGACGCATTTGAGATATGTATATTGTGATCCTAATTTATGTAGGCCTAAAAATTGTTTAAAAACTTGCTTATACAAAAATAGAGTAGAAGAATTAAAAGAAGAAGATATAACTATAATAAATCACTCACTTCTTGCTAAATGGCCATATAAAGAAGAAAAGCCGTTAGAAAATATTATCGTTGATGAAGGTCATAATTTAGCCGAAAAAGGATATGATTTTTTTTCGAGTGTTATAGACTATAAAGCTTTAAATTATTTTTTACAAGAGATATATCCTTATGAAAATATAAAAAATAGTCCTTTTGAATATGATAATAAAAATAAAAGATTAGGAAAGATAAAGGCTTTTGATAAATTCTATCATCATGTTAACTTTGATAGAAATATAAAAGATAGAATAAGTAGAAATATAAATTTAATAGTACAAGAGAGTAATTCAATATTAAATTTTGGAACAAACAGTGATTATAAAGCAATAAGCAAGTATAACTTAAAATGGGAAATTAACTTACAGGCACAAGAGATAGTTGGAAAAATAAAAAAAGAAAATAAGCATGTAGAAATTAAATATAATAAATATAGTGAAAAAATAAAAATTAGTTGTGAAAATATAATAAGAAATTTAGTTTCTATTTTAGTAACAATAGATAGAAATATAGATGATGATAGCATAGATAAAGAATCAGATATTTATAAATTTGGAAAAGCTAGAATAAAAGAATTAGAAGATATAAAAGCTATATTTGATTTATTTATGGAATATAGTGAAAAAGATGATTTTGCACGAATAGTAGATATTGATAAAAATTATAATAATTTTGAATTTAGAGTAGTACCACTAAAATTAGCACAACTATTTGAAGAAAATATATTATCACAGGTGGATAGTGCTATATTTTTATCAGCTACTTTAAGTATAGAAAATAATATGAATTATTTTAAAAAAACTTTGGGAATAGATAGAGTAGATAACGTAGAAAAAATTATAAAGTCCTTATACAATTATAAAAAAAGAGTATCAATAATTGGAGTAAATAGTGTATGTACTTATCAAAATAAAGATTTTCCTAAAGAAATAGGCACTATTATAAGTAATTTATCTCAAATAACACAAGGGCATTTATTATCATTATTTAATAGTAAAGATAGGCAAGAAAAAACATACGATATTATAAAAAATAATCTACACAGAAAAAATATAGAAGTATATATGAATAAAAATGGAATAAAAAAATTGAAAGATATTAATAAAAATTGTGTAGTATTAGGGTCTAAGGGTTGTTTTGAAGGAGTAGATGTTCCTGGAGATGGATTAATTTGTGTAACTTTAGATAAAATTCCAAATATAAATCCTAAAGACCCATTATATTCTACGATTATGAAAAAATATAATTTGCCATACTACAAAATAAATTATCCGCAGATGGCTATAAAAGTTAAACAAGCAGTGGGGCGAATTTTGCGAAGTAAATATGATTATGGATGTTTTATCATATTTAATACTGGAACTAATATAAATATGATAAAAAGATTAGAAAAAGACTTACACGAATGTAATATTAGAATGATGAATGAAGAAAAAATATATACTTATATTAATCGTCATTTATATGAATGTAGAAAAGATGTTATGAATATGGCTTTATTAGAAATAATAAAATCGCTAAATGATAATAAAAAAAATAATATGAAAAGTATAGAAAAATATATGAATGATGAAATGAAAAATAGATCAATAAAAAGTAAAATAATATATGAAGATAAAGATAAGGATATTTTGAAAGTAAGGTATTTTAACCAAAAATACTTAATACATAAAGATAAATTAGAATTATGATTTAAAAAGTAGTATTTAAATAGATAAATGCAATTATTTAAAAAAAACTTTCAAAAATAAAAAAATAAAAAATAAAAAATGAAAAATAGTGAAAGTACTTAATTGGTATAGATTAAGCACTTTCACTATTTTTTTTATAATTAAAGTATAAAACATAGTATACAATGTATAAATATTAAATAGGATAAATGAATGAATATGCAAGTTAAAAAATTATTTGTGTAAATTTATAGAAAATTACAACAATAATATTGACAATCGCATAAAAATTGTTATAATTAATTACATATAAAAGAACTTTTACATAATAATATATTTTAGGGGGTTAATAAAATGAGTAAAACAGTTGAGACAAAAAATAAAAACTTATTTGGTAAATGTCTAGATGGTATTGAGATTGTAGGTAACAAGCTTCCTCATCCAATAGCATTATTTGGACTATTTTGTTTAGCAATTATGGTTATATCTGCTGTAGCAGCAGCAACAGGTCTTTCGGTAGAAGGAGAATTAATAAATAGAACAACAAATACTTTAGAAGAACAAACAATAACTGCTATAAGTTTACTTTCTAAAGAAGGTATAGCATATATGCTAGAAAATGCAGTATCTAATTTTGTAAACTTCGCACCACTAGGAATGGTTTTAGTAGGTATGTTAGGTATAGGAACTGCAGAAGGAAGTGGATATATATCTGCACTTCTTAAAAAGACAGTATCAGTAACGCCTGCTCAATTAGTTACACCAATGGTAGTATTCTTAGGTGTTATGTCAAATATTGCAAGTGATGCAGGTTATGTTGTTTTAGTTCCACTTGGAGCATTAATATTTATGTCATTTGGAAGACATCCACTTGCTGGTCTTGCGGCAGGGTTTGCAGGGGTTTCTGGAGGATTTAGTGCAAACTTAATCGTGGGTACAATAGACCCAATGCTTGCTGGTATATCTACAGAAGCTGCAAGAATGATAGACCCTACATATACAGTTACGGCAACATCAAATATGTTCTTTATGATAGCATCTACATTCTTAATAACTTTATTAGGATGGTTTATAACTGATAAAATAGTTGAACCAAGATTAGGTGCTTACAAAGGTAGTTCTAATCTATCTAAAGAAGATGATAACTTAAGAAATTTAACAGATAAAGAAAAGAAAGCATTAAAGATTACTAATATAGTTGTTTTAACTATGATAGCAGGTATAATAGTTTTAACATTAGTTCCAGGATCATTATTAAGAAATCTAGAAATTGAAAAAACTAATGGATATGTAGCATCTATAATAGATCATTCTCCGTTAATGAATGGATTTGTACCTTTAATGGCTATAATATTCTTCGTATCAGCTATTATTTATGGTAGAGCTTCAGGCCAATTTAAAAATCATAGAGACATATGTAATGAAATGGGAAAAGCAATGAGTTCAATGGGTGGATACATAGCATTAGCATTTGTTATGGCACAATTTGTACAATACTTTGCATATACTAATCTAGGTACAATACTTGCGATAGAAGGTGCAAACTTACTAGGATCAATGAATATGAGTTCAGTAGTTCTTATGGTAGTATTTGTATTATTTGCAGGATTCATAAACTTATTTATGGGTTCAGCTTCAGCTAAATGGGCTATAATGGCTCCAGTATTTTTACCAATGTTTATGAAATTAGGTATATCTCCTGAATTAACACAAGTTGCATATAGAATAGGGGATTCAACTACAAATATAATATCACCACTTATGAGTTATTTTGCAATGATAGTTATATTTGCTCAAAAACATGATAAAAAAGCTGGTATTGGAACATTAATATCTACAATGGTACCATACACAATAATATTCTTAATTGGATGGATAATATTACTTGGAATATGGATGATGTTAGGTTTACCATTAGGACCAGGAGCACCATTACATTACCCAATGTAATTAAATATAAAAAGTACTTCTAAAAATAGAGGTGCTTTTTTTTTATGTACTAATGGATTAAAATTTATATGGCTTGTAGATAAGTTTTAATAATATATAACTAAAACTTGAATAATATATACTATTTTAGAAAAAATAGATAAAAAGTGATAAAAGTTTTAAATAAAATTTAAGGAGAATTTAGATGAGTTATATATTATTGATAGTAGGTTTTTTACTTCTTATAAAAGGAGCAGATAGTTTTGTATCAGGTTCATCATCTATCGCTAAGATTTTTAATGTACCATCGCTTATTATAGGGCTTACAATAGTAGCATTTGGAACTAGTGCACCGGAAGCAGCAGTAAGTATAACTGCTGCAATACAAGGAAATAATGATATGGCTATTGCTAATATTGTTGGATCCAATATATTCAATTTGTTACTAGTTGTAGGAATTGCATCTATAATTAATCCAATAAAAGTACAGAAGAGTACAATAATAAAAGAATTTCCTTTTGCTATACTAGCATCCATAGTTTTAATGATATTATCTCATGATACTAAATTCCAGGGATACGATAAAAACTTACTAACTAGGGCTGATGGTCTTATGTTATTGGCCCTATTTTCTATATTTATGTTTTATTTAATAGAAATGGCAATTACATCAAAAGAAGAAATGGATATAGACCAAGTTAATCCTACAATGTCTATAGGAAAAAGTATATTAATGAGTATAGTAGGTGTAATAGGTATTATTATAGGTGGTAATATAGTTGTAAATTCAGCAAGTGATATAGCATTAGCTTGGGGTATGAGCCAAAATTTAGTTGGACTTACAATAGTTGCAGCAGGAACATCTCTTCCAGAATTAGTTACAAGTATAATCGCTGCTAAAAAAGGTGAGAGTGATATAGCAATAGGTAATGTAGTTGGATCAAACTTATTCAATATATTATTTGTTCTTGGAATATCATCTACTATAAGTAATATATCGATACATCCTATTGTATTTATCGATATGATAGTTATGATAATTGTAACAATAATAGCTTATATATTTGCAGCAACAAAGAAAAGTGTTAGTAAAGGTGAAGGTATAATATTAACATTAGTTTATATAGGATATATGATATTTATAATAATAAGACAATAAAAATGAGCGTTGATTATACAACGCTCATTTATTTATACTTTTAAACTTAATTCTATTTTTTCATCATCAGATAATTTTGCTATTCCTATTCCTGTTGCACCGTAGAATAAAGATATCAACGGACAAAGTAGATTAAAAAATGCAAATGGTAAAAATGCAAATGATCCAACCCCAAGTGTAGCAGACATATAAGCACCACATGTATTCCAAGGAATAAGAGGTGAAGTTATTGTAGCACTATCTTCTAAAGTACGAGATAAGTTTTTAGGAGATAGATTTTGTTTAATAAATGCATCTTTATACATACTACCTGGTATTACTATTGCTAAGTATTGATCCGCCACAGCTAAGTTAGTACCTATGCAAGTAAATACAGTAGCAGCTATTAATCCAAAAGTACCTTTAGCTACTTTTAATATTGATTTAGCTAAAGCATTAAGCATTCCTGTTTTTTCTAATATACCACCAGTAGTTAAAGCACAAAGCATCAAAGATACAGTTCCTAACATACTATCAAGACCACCACGGCTAAGGAGTTCATCAACAAATTGCATACCGGAATTTGATATATAACCAGCCTTGGCAACTACAAATACATCAGCTATAGATGCACCCTGAAATATTACAGCAACAATTCCTCCTAATAAAACACCAATTATAAGTCCTGGAAGTGCAGGAACCTTTAAAATAACCATTAATATAACTGTAGCTGGAACTAAAAGTAAAAATGGTGAAAGAGTATTATAATTGGCTAAAAGAGCATTTTGTATATTAGTTATTTGTGTTGTATCTATTTGGCTTCCAGCATATTTCATACCAAGTATAGCATAAAGTATAAGTGATATAGCTAAAGCCGGGATTGTAGTATATAACATATGCTTAATATGGTCAAATAAGTTACTACCAGCCATCGCAGGAGCTAAGTTAGTTGTATCAGATAAAGGTGACATCTTATCTCCAAAGTAAGCCCCAGAGATTATAGCACCTGCAATTATTTGATTAGGTATACCAAGTGCGCTACCTATACCAAGTAAAGCTATACCTATAGTACCTGCAGTAGTCCAAGATGAACCAGTGGATATAGATACTATTGCACAAATTAATGTTGTAGCAACTAGAAATATACCAGGTGATAAAATATTAAGACCCCAATATATCATAGATGGAACTACTCCTGATAAAATCCAAGTTCCTATTAACATACCAACTACTAATAAGATAAGTATAGCTTGCATAGTTGTATTAATAGTAGATAAAATTCCATTTTCTAATTCTTTCCAGGTATATCCAAGTTTAAATATAGCTATAAATGCAGCAAATACTCCTCCAACTACGAGTGGTATATGTGCAGAAATTTCATATTTTTTTAAAAATACTAAACATGTAACTAAGACTAAAACCAAAAAACTTATACATAATAAAGCATCAAATAGAGTGGCTGTTTTTTTCTCTCTTACTGTCATAAAATCCTCCTATAATTTATGTCGAATATAACCTAAAGGAGAAATTAGAAATCAAAAAAAGTCTAGGATAAGAGAATTATCCTAGACTAAAGTATTCAAATACGTTGAATAAAATACTTAATCTAAAGATAGTACTCCACAAATTAATTGTGACAGTGTCATATATATTATATATGACCCCAATATATAAGATTAAAGCATCACTTATATATTTCGGCATAGTTACCTTTTATTTTGTTTCTTCGTGCTTAACTCCACAAAATTACTTATTAACAACGCGACCTCTACCATTAGTTATATTCGATATTTAATTTAATAAAGAAATTATATCATAATATATAATATTAATAAAGTATAAAAATATTATATATTATCATATTTTGGTAGAATTAAATAAATCTTTTAAAATTAATATGTTTAGGTTAAAATATAGTATGTGAAAATTGTGTATTGGAGTGGTAAATTTGAGTAAAAAGAAGTTTTATGCCGTAAGAAAAGGCAAAAAAGTTGGAATATATAATACCTGGAATGAATGTAAGATACAAGTTGATGGTTTTTCTGGAGCAGAGTATAAAAGTTTTACTACAATGGATGAAGCTAAGGAATATATATGTGGAAAGAAATCTGTAGTTTTTAAGAATACAACTAATAGTATAGAAGCCTATGTAGATGGAAGTTATGAACATTCAATAAAAGCATATGGTTCAGGTGTAGTAATGCTTAAAGATGATATTATAGAAAAAACATATAGTATTAAAGGGGAAGATGAACTACTTGTAGGGATGAGGAATGTAGCTGGTGAAATAGAGGCTGCTAAAATAGCAATGACTCATTGTATAAGTAATAATATTGACAATTTAACACTGTATTTTGATTATGAAGGTATTGAAAAATGGTGTATCGGTGTATGGAAAGCTAATAAAGAAGGAACTATACAATATAAAAAGTTTTACAACTCAATAAAAGATAAATTAAATGTAAAGTTTATTAAAGTAAAAGCACATAGTGGAGATAAATATAATGAAGAAGCTGATAAACTTGCAAAAGCAGCTATAAAATTAAAATAGTCTTGCAATATATATTGCAAGACTATTTTAATTTTATAAAATGATTAATTTGTATTATTATTGAAATGTACCATATATACCTTCAAGTTCATCTTGTAATTTTATTGGATCATTGATGCCTTGATACATAGCATTTGCTAGTATATTTGCCTTATCATAAGTTGATGTCCATGAAAATATTCCACCTAAACAATTTTTAAGAACATATTGAGATTTCAAAAATATAGATAAAGCATCATCATAAGACATTGCAAATTCACCATTTTTTACAAGATATGGAACTTGAGCTTGTTTATCGAATTTAAATTCATATCCATTTTTATTTATATAATCTTTTCGAAGCTCATCATAAGATCTTGTTATAGTTGCCCCTAATCTTCCATAAAAAGGAACACCAAGTAGTATTTTTTCAGAAGGCATTCCAGCTGATTCAAGATTTCTAACCATAGAATCTACACTATATCCAGGAAGTGATTTGTCAGAATCATAAAGGTTTGCTTGATGTTTTAATGCATTTGTTCCAGTTTCGCCAGCTGTAAAGTCATAGCTCATAAGATTAAAATAGTCAATAATTGGAGCTATTTCACTTACCTCAATGCTTTTATTTATATATCCAGTTTCACCAGTTCCTGCTACACTTAACCATACATCATCTCCTAGAACATCTCTAAGTGCAGTAAGTAAAAGTGTAAAGTTTTCTTTATCTTCAGGTCGAGACTGTATTCCAGAAGCGCTACTTGAAGGATATTCCCAATCAATATCTATGCCATCTAAGCCATATTCTTTTATTAATTTTTGAGCCTCTCTTGCAAAGCTATATCTAGATGCTGGTGTTAAAGCAGCATCAGAGAATCCATCAGCACCCCAACCACCAATAGCTGCAATTACTTTTAAACTAGGTTTTTCAGCTTTTAAATCAAGTATTTGATTTAAAAATTTTGGAGTAGGAACAAATAGAGTTCCATCTGGATTTATTTCAACGAATGCATAAATAATAGCATCTAAAAGTTGTGGGTCAACATTACTAGGGTTACCGAGAACATACTCCATAACTATTGGATTTACATCAGGGCAGTTTGTAACATCAAATGGTTGGTTATTTATATTAGTTATTGGAGGTCTTTTATTATTTTTAGAACAAGATTTTAATTTATTTAATTTGTTTTCATAGTTAGGTATATAATTCATTCCTTCATAATTATTAGACTTAGAATTACTATCTGGAAGAAAACATAAATACCAATCTAGACAAGAATATTTTTTATCGCAGTTATTAATTTTAGATTTTAAGTCTTTAAATGTTTTAGGAGAAGGTGAAATTACAGGCAATCCAGGGAACCAATTTGCAGGTGTAACTACATTATCTCTATCACTAGTTTGCAAAGCTTCTATAATTCTAAGTATTTCAGGTATATTTCTTCCTGTTGTTAAAGGATAATAAAGTATAGTTCTCAAAATTTGTTTATCATCTATAATAAAGACAGATCTAATAGTTGATGTATTACTCATTGCTTCAGAAATCATACCGTATAATTTAGCAACACTCATATCTCTATCTTCTATAATTGGAAATGGTATTTCAACGCCTGTTAGTTGGAAGATATTATATATCCAAGCTAAATGAGAACTATTACTATCAATACTAAGTCCAATTAATTCTGTGTTTCTTTTTTTAAACTCAGGATAGTATTTTGAAAAGCATAAAAATTCAGTAGTACAAACTGGTGTAAAATCACCAGGATGTGAAAATAAAACGACCCATTTACCACAATAGTCAGAAAGTTGTATAGGTCCAGATGTTGTATTAGCCTTGAAATTAGGAGCTTTTGATCCTAGACTTGGCAGACATGGCATATAAATCACCCCTTATTTTAATAAAATATTAATCTATTCTTATTGTATTTATAAATAAGTATTATTGTTACATTAGAGAAGATTAACATTTTAATAATAATTCTAACAAAAAACAACAATAATAATTGATATTTTTCGATGAATTTGATATTATTAAATAGGATATTAAGTGTAGGAATTTGTTACTATATGAGGTGAAAAAGTTGAAAAAAATCCTAAAAATATTTATTATGTCGGCTATTGTGTGTTTTTCATTAACATTTACATTAGTGATAATAAATTTAATAATGAAGGTATTTATTGGAATAAAATATTATTTTATGTTATTTAACGCAATGACTATAGTTCTAACTATTGGATTGATTCTATATAATTCTAAGAAGATATTCTCAAATAAAAAGAAAATACATAAGGCTACAAGTACTCATAAGGTTGTAAGAAAAGCTACTAAAGAAACTAGTGAAATTAGAAGAAGAAAAATATCATAATAAATATATAAAGATTTATATAAAATTTGAAACACAGTTATAACTGTGTTTTTTTATTTAAAAAAATAATTAAGTAGGAATTATAACTCTGCAGAGTTATAATTCCTACTTAATTATAATACAAAATAAATAGAAGTATTTAGATGGGGGTATTATGATATGGTATATAAATTATTTGAATCTAGTGTAGTTGGATATAAAAATATAAAAAAGGGAAGTAAATCTCAGGATTATATTGATTATAAAATATTAGATGATGGAGTTATTTGTGCAGTTGCAGATGGGCATAGCACGGATTTTTTTACATATAGTGATGAAGGTGCAAAATTAGCGTGTAAATCAGCTATTAGTATTTTTGAAAGATTGGCTAAAAAATTAATTGAAGATATTAAAAAAGAATTACAAGAAGATATAGTTCAAAATCAAATTTATGATATGTGGATGAACTTGGTAAATGAACATTATAGGAGTATAAAACCTATGGTATTTAATACACAATATTTAAAGTATTCCACTACATTAGTATGTACTTTGATAACAGATGAGTTTAGATTATATCTAAAAATAGGTGATGGTAGTATAGTTGTAAAAAATGGAAATGATTATAAAAATGTTTTAGAAAGTAAAAATAAGGAAGTTGTAGATTCATTAGGGAGAGAGCGTGCATATAAAAATTTTATTTATTATATAGAAAAAAATAATGAAGATAATAAATTAGATAATATAATTTTATTTACAGATGGATATG
>JAVXLU010000058.1:0-13299 GCA_036646635.1 Romboutsia sp. | reverse complement strand
ATATACACCTAGATTACTGAAAATACTTGAGTTTAAATCATCTAAAACAGGTGAACCTATTTTAAAGGCTCTCAAAACTATAAAAGATCTTAATTCTAAAACTAAAAGAAAGGTACCTAAAGGTGCTCCATTAGATTTTGTAACTAATCAGTGGGAAAAATACGTATATGATCAGGATGGTAATATAGATAAGAAATATTATGAATTAGCAGCATTCACTGAACTTAAAAATGCGGTTCGTTCTGGGGATATATCTATTGTTGGAAGTAAGCAACATAAACCTTTTGAAGAATATTTAATGTCAGATTCTGAATGGGAAAAATATAAATCTCAAAATAATGATTTTAAAGTATCTTTAGATATTGAAGAATATTTAAACTCTAGATTAGAATTACTAAATAGTAAATTAAAATATGTATCTGATAATATAAAAAATTTAAAAGGTGTATCTATAGAAAATAATAAATTTGTATTATCAAGATTAGAAAAAGCAGTTCCTGATGAAGCAAAAAAATTATCAGCTAAGCTTTACAGATTAATACCAAGAGTAAATTTATCAGATATAATCATAGACATTTGTAAATTTACAGCTTTTGATAATAAGCTAATCCATGCTTCAACTAACAAGGAACCAAAAGATAATGAAAGAGCATGTATAACAGCTTCACTTATGGCTCTTGGAACAAATATAGGGCTTAAGAAAATGGAACAATCAGTAAAAGGAATAAGCTACAAACAGATGAGCAACGTAGTTAATTGGAGAATGAGCGATGATAATATGGAAAAGGCTATGGCAGATATCACAAATTACCATCATAGACAGCCTTATGCTGGCCATTGGGGTAATGGTAGTACTTCATCATCAGATGGTGTACGAGTTAAATCGGCAGTTGAAGCTTTAAATGCAAGTTATAATCCTCACTATGGATTAGAAAAAGGCGTAACAATGTATTCAGCTGTAAGTGATCAATATTCAAGATTTGGAGTAGGTGTTATAAATACAAATTCAAGAGATGCTATTCATATAATTGATATACTTCTCAATAATAAAACAGAACTTGAAATTGAAGAGCATTATACTGATACTGCCGGTTATACAGACCAAGTTTTTGGATTAACTTATTTATTAGGCTTCAAATTTGCTCCAAGACTTAGGGATATATCAGACTGTAAATTATACTATATTGAAAAAAAAGAAGACTTTAAAAGTATTCAATCAGTTATAAAAGGTAAGATAAATACTAAAATTATAAAAGAAAATTATGATGATATATTGAAGCTTGCACACTCAATAAAAGAAGGTAAAGTTTCAGGATCATTGATAATGGGCAAGCTTGGTTCCTATACACGACAAAATAGCTTAGCAAAAGCATTAATTGAACTAGGAAAAATAGAAAAAACTATTTTTATACTGGATTATTTATCAGATGAAGATTTCAGAAGAAAAATTCAGATAGGATTG
Source organism: Romboutsia sp. (assembly GCA_036646635.1). Lineage (GTDB taxonomy): Bacteria > Bacillota > Clostridia > Peptostreptococcales > Peptostreptococcaceae > Faecalimicrobium. The sequence continues at coordinate 11,837 of JAVXLU010000058.1, read as the reverse complement.
AATAAAGGTGAAGCAATGAATGCGCTTGCTAGAGCCATATTCTTCGGAAAATATGGAATGCTTCACGAAAAAGATATTCAAGGACAGTTACAACGAGCTACTGCTTTAAGTATAATTATAAACTCCATAACTCTTTGGAATACAATGTACTTACCTAAAGCGGTTGAGAAACTTAAGGAAAAAGAAGAAGTTGACGAATCTCTTTTAAGACACGTTTCACCAATAGGATGGGAGCATATTAATTTTATTGGGCAATATAACTTTGATGATAGTTCAGATTATAATTTAATAGATAATATGAGACCTTTAAGGTCATATTGAAATAATTACATACTAATTTTAAGGAATATATTAAAATTATCTTTTAGGGTAATTAAAACACCGATATAATCAAAGAAATTTCTTTTTGATTATATCGGTATTTTGGGAATATATGTCTTAACGTATAAAATCCGCGTTTTGCGGTTACTACCCCTATATATACTGCTAGTGATATTGTTGCTAGTAAAGGCTATAACGAATATATACAATATATAGATTCGTATGTAGAGCTAGCTGACACGCTAGTATATAATGCAGAAAAGATAAAGAATGAAAGTTCTTTTGTAAAGGAGCTTAGATATCTTCTAAGTAATATCTTAGTTGAAGGAAGTGTTTATATACCAACACTTAAACAAGAATCAGATATACAAATGTATTTAAATAGTTATGGATGGATTGTTAATCAAGAACATACTGTAGCAGTAAATTTAGATATTAATTTAATAGATTCTAGTCAATTAAGATTAACAGCTTAGGAGGAATATAAATGACAGGAACAATAATGCAACAGAATTTAATAGAAAGATTTAATAGATACCTTGATATTAGTAGTAACAATGCACAGGCAATTGTTAATTGGATTAAATTCAAAAGGCTTTCAACTAATAAAACTAAGGTTGAAATTGAATTAGAAGATTATATTAATTTAATTCAGAAGTTGAATAATGTTCTTAATGAGAGTGATAGAGCAGCAAGATATAAATTTGCAGTATCTATTCAGGAAGAATTAGAAAAATTTGATCTAGAAGTTAGAGTATGTACATCTTGTTTGAAGATTATGATAGAAGGTTATGTTATAGAGGGTGGAATGAACTACTATTGTAGTGATGAATGCCTAGAATATAATATGATATTAGAAGAATTTGAACAAGCCTATGGAGATGGAGATACTGACAGTTACTGGACCGAGTGGGTTTAAGACAACTAATGAGTTAATTTAATAACTAAAACCCAATAAGGGAGGAGATTCCCTTTTGGGGCTCCTTTAAAATTTTGAAAAGAGATAGGAGAAAGAGTTATGAAAAAATATAATTTTTTAATTGAAGAAACACTAGGAAGATTAGTTATAATAGAAGCAGAAGATGAAGGAGCAGCAGAAGCAATAATTGAGGAGATGTATAGAAACTCTGAAATAATTCTTACAGCTGATGACTTTAGTGGTCATTTAATTAGATATGAAAGTGAAGAGTAAATAACAATAAATATCTATAGATAAATAAGTCTTTAAGTATTATATTTATTATTAAATACGATAAAGTATTATAATACCTATAAGGGAGGGATTAAATGAAAAACTAACTTTAGTTTTAGCGTAAGCTATTGCTACTGCAAGGGTAAAGTCAGTTTTAAGTCTTAATAAGCCTACGGAAATCGGATTGCAAAACTAACTTCCGTTTGCTTCAATTTTGCAGGATTAAGTTTCGCTAATACTTGTCCTAAAATTTGATCTCTTATTTTTAAAAAGTGCAGGTTTTAGATGAACATCATATCCTGCTATATGTTTCAAAGATAGCTTGTCTAAAAGTGAGCTATCTAATAGCATTTGAGCTAGTTTAAAAGGGGTATTTCCATTTAAACTAGCTCTTGCTGTACTATTAATATGGTTAATTATTAAGGTAATATCTTTTTTAGTACGATTATCAAAAGATTTACCTTTCGGTATTATATACCTTATGTATTCATGATTCTTTTCTACGTGGGGCTTTTGATAAGAAGCCATCGGATTACAATAGAGTATTTTAGTTCTTTCATTTCCTTCAGCATCTAATTCCAAAGCTTTAGGATTTTCAAATTCAGATCAGTTATCTGTTAGAGTAACAGGAAAACTACGTTTAAATACATCATAGCCTAAAATCATATATAGCTTGGTCATAACATCTTTAACAGCTATTTGGTTACAACTATCAATTTACAGCAATTTATCTCATTATTATGATGAGTAAAATATGTGATAATGACTGTCATTTTAAAATAAGTGGTGAGATTATTTAATCCATCTTTTTTAACTCATTTGAAGTTATATTAAGGCCTTCTCTAGATGACACTAATAACTCCTTATACTTTGTATCTGCAACTTTAGCTTTATAATAACTCTTTTCACCAGTACACGTAGTGACGTTGCTACAACTTTTACAAACATATGGGTAGCGGTTAAGTTTTGTGTACTTCTTGATTGAATATTCATTACAAGTTCTGTAACAATTTATAAACCTAAATTTCTTACATTGCTTGCCACAATTACTATTACACAAGTTTTTCTTAGTGCAACTTTTTCGGTGTTCACATGACTTTAAATCATTTTCTTTTGGTTTACTTGCTTTAAGAAATCTATTACGCCTAATCTCTTTCGAGATAGTAGTTGGTCCTGTTAACTCTTTCAGCAATTTCTTTTAATGTATAATTTTGATTCAACCCATATTCGATTATAAGTCTATCCTATATCTTAAGGTATTTTTCTTTGCATAAGTAATTTCAGTTTAGCTTTAAAACCGGAAGTTAACTTTTCAATTTAGGAGGAAAAATTTAAATGGCTAAATATATTTACTTTTATTACTAGTAATGTTAAAATTAAACATGTAGATTAAGTTTATCTAAGAAATACAAAAATATTTTGTTAGAGGAGAATATTAACATAACATAACATATATTAAGTTAACTATATAAATAGCCTTAGTAATTAATATTAATAATATTCTTAGACAAAGATAAGACGGAGGTGATTATATAAAAAATATACTTAATCTAAATAATTTAAAAAAACAATCCATAAATTAAAGGGGGAAAAAAATGTCAAATTATGATGAATTCGATTTGGATGTAAAAAATATAAAAATTAATGGTGAAGATGGTGGAGAAAGGGCAGGAGTATCTACAGCAGTTCTTTCATATGTAACAGGAATAATTTCAGGTGCAGTAGTAGGAACTTATACTGGAGAGTGTTTATCAAAAAACTGTGGAACATCAGAAGGATGTGGTACTAATCCAACACATTATAGCTGCTAAAAATAATTAGAAATTCTGGATGAATTTTTAATAATTAGTTGGTAATTGGTTATTCGATGTGTATAGCAATATAATTATAGAATACCAATTATCAGCTAATATTTATATATTTTATAAAAAAGTATATAAATATTAAAAAGAAGGGAAGGAATATATGCAAGAGAATTGTAAAAATCTAATATTACTTAATCATAGTGACAATTTATTTGCTGAGGAAATATTAGATGAAAAATATGTAAATACAATAAGCAAAATAATAAATAAATATTATATGTCATTAAAAAAAAATGTTGAAAGTATGAATTTTGAAGAGCTAATACCAGCGTTATTAGCTTTAGGCGAGGGTTATCAATTTTTTGTAGATAAAAATGAGTGGAATGTCATTGTGAATAGTCTAATGATAAAAATAAGAAATGAAATATATCAAAATAAAATGGAAGGAAGTTTATCGTTATACGGTGGTTTGTCAGATATTGGATTTTCGGTTCTTTCAATATCAAAAAATACAGATATTTACAATAAATTTCTTGAAAGTTTAAATGATTTAATATGTTGTAATATAGATTATTATTTAGATTATCTATATAATAATTTTGAAAATTTATCTATGCCTCATTATGATACAGTTAAAGGAGCTGCTGGATTATTAAGGTATTTAATTGAATTTAATAGTGAAGTAGTTGAAGAAAAATGCAAAAAATTATTAGAATATTTAGTTTTTTTAACAAAAGATAGGGAGATATTTGAAAATATTTTTGTGCCTGGGTGGTATATAAAACAAAAAAATCACTTTGATGTTGATAAAAACATGTATCCTAATGGAAGTGTGAATATGGGGATTTCACATGGAATTGCTGGTCCACTTGTAGCATTATCACTAGCATATGAAAAGGGAATTGTTGTAGATGGACAATTAGAAGCTATAAATAAAATTACATATGAGTATGAAAAAATGGTAGTGTATACACACGATGGGTATCCTTATTGGGCAAGTATGTTATCAATAGACGATTATATTAAAGAGAATTGGAAAGTGGCATTATTGAACAAAAGAATGAGCTGGTGTTATGGCTCTATAGGAGTACTAATGGCTCTTAAAATTGGTTTCCGTTGCACTAATAATTATAAAAAAACATTATCAGTTAACGAAGAATTACAAATGGTATTGCAAATGCAGAGAAATGAGTATTGTTTAGATTCAGCATGTTTATGTCATGGTTACTCAGGGATATTAATGGCATTAATGTGTCAATATAGAGAATCACCCGATACGAATATGAAATCAATTATTAATTTATATTTAAGATTAATATTAGAATATTATGATGAAACAGCTACTTATGGCTTTTATGAAATAGAAAAATATTATTGTGATGGAAAATTAGTTAATAAACAACAAGATAGTAATGGATTATTAACTGGAGCAACAGGAATTATTCTGAGTATAATTTCAGTATTTAAAGAATTAGATTATGAGAAACATTTACTAATTAAGTAAGGTGGAAGTAATATGGAAGAATTAAAGAATGTATTAATTGAACTTAGAAATAGTAATAAAACTTTAAATGAGAAAAAAATAAATGATAATTTCCAAATTAGTACAAAAAAGTTAATATTGCTAAATGAGATAAATAAAAAGTTACCAAACTGTATAGAAATTAAAGAGGTAAAAGAATGTTTAATGAATCTAAAATATATTATGGAAAATTATACAATAAAAGATCAGTTATCTATGAAAATAGGGTATCCATTATGTATATATGCTATAGAAGAAACCATTAAAAATTGGGGAATTGGAAATGGGATGACTAGAGATTTAAAAAAACTAATAAAAGTTAAACTAGAAAGGCGACTTAGTGAAAGTTGTATACATGGAAGATTTGTTAGTTATAAAGAACATAGTTTAACATATGGAGGAGCAGGTGTATTAATTTATATATTATCAATATATAATAAATATGATATTGATGAAGACTTAGAAAGAATGAGAGTATATTTGAAGTATGTTCTTAATAATAAAGAGTTTTATGGAATGGATGTACCAACAGGTTTTATATATCCAGAAATAAATAGAAATGATAAATTTAAAAATGGCTATTTTGATAATGGGTTAGATACTGGATCACTAGGTATTTGCATAGCATTATCATTAATAGGAAAAAAAGAACATAAAAATATATGTGGAATTATAGAAAGATTTAGTGGAACTAAGTTAATAAATAATAAAATAATTTTTATTAACAAGAAGTACGTTAGTTTTGATAACTGGTTAACTAGAAATAATAAAATTAACAATGACATTGATTTGGATGAGCTTGTTGATTATACACTTTGTTTATATGTCATTGGAAATATTTACAATGATAAACTGTTGTTAAATAAATCGTATAGTAATTTTGCTTTTATAAAAAATAATGCAGAAAAATTAGAGCATAATTTTCTAAGATATATATTGCTTCTTAGAAAATTTAATTGTGATGAGGAAATAGATGATATTAAAAATATTAATATCTACAGCTCAAAAGATTTTATCTCTAGGTTAAATTATTTTATAGCGATGTATGGGGATATTGAAGATAACTTATCTTTAATACGAAATATTATTATTTGTAGTTAATTAAAATTAATATAAATTAAAAAATAAATTTAGGAGATAAGTATATGAAGTTGTGTGCAATAATAGGGTCTAACTCCATAAAATCTAATACCTATATATTTACTAAAAATGTAGTTAATGAATTGGAAAAAAGTATAGAAAATTTAGAGGTTACATATATAAATTTAAAGGATTACAATATAGAACCGTGTAAGAATTGTCTATATTGTAAGAGAAATACAAGCTGTATAATAGACACTAAAGATAATATGAATTATATAAGAGAAGTTCTTATAGGGTCAGACATAATTATTTTTGCGTCTCCTGTATATGTAAATAATATCTCTGGAACTATGAAAAACTTTATAGATAGAATGCATTCTTGGACACATATCATGAGATTGGCTGGAAAGTATGGGATTGTCTTAGCAACAGCCTCACAAGGGGGAGTGAGTTTTGTTAAGGATTATCTTAATACTGTTTTTACATATCTAGGAGTTGATATTATAGGGGGATATCATTATTATACAGATATTAAAGAGGAAGAAGAAAATTTTGTAATAGAGAAAATTGTTAATGAAACAATAGATAAAACTAGTAAAGACAAGTTTGTTTCGACATTCATTCAAGAGTATTCTTTTCAACATTTTAAAAAAATATTCTCTAAATATTTAAGGCTAGGAGAGGAAAAAATTATAGATGAAGAAGCAAATTTTTGGATAAGAAACAATTTAATAAACTATATTGATTATCAGAGTGTTTTAAACGATGTTAAATTAGGGAAGTTAAAAATTAAGTAATATATTAATAAAATACAAATGGAGGATATTATAAATGAACAGATATAAAGCAGCAGATATATATATGGCTAGAACTCCTATGCTTTCGATAGAGAAATTTGAAGAAATATTTTCAGATAAAAACTCAAAAGAAAATGTAATAGAGAATATAGATAAGCTTTTAGATAATAAATTTTTCTTAGAAGCTTTGTCAGTAGCTAGTCCAACATTGTTTGAATCAGTAAAAGAAAAACAATTTAATGATAATAAAAAGAAAGAAAAAATATATAATTCTTTAGCAAAATATATTATTAGATCTACATCAAGAACTACACCATTTGGACTATTTACTGGAATAAGTATTGGAAAATTTAGCGATAAATCAAGTATAAAACTTAATAAATCAAGTTTTCATAAAAAAAGAGCTAGAGTAGATATGGAATGGCTGTATAAATTAATTTACACTATAGAAAAAAATGAAGATATGAGAGAAAAATTAAAAGTTAGATTTAATAATACGTGTATTGTTAAAGGAGATAGATTAGATAATATTCTTGTAGATGGAGAGTTATATGATAATAGCCTAAATAGTATATCATCTGTAAAATATACTAATCAAGTTATAAATGTAATGAATTTGACAAAGGAATTTGTTACATATAATAATTTGAAGTTAGAAATGGAGAAAATAAATCCTAATGTTGAAAAGGAAAAAATATGTGGTTTTATAGATACATTATTCAAAAATGAATTTATTATATCTGAATTAAGGCCACCATTAATCAATGCTGATCCGTTTAAATATATATTAAGTATTTTATCAGAAAATGATAAATGTAAAGAGCTATATAGACAATTGATAGAAATAGATAACTTAATTGAAATATATAATAATATCAAATTGGGTAATGGGATAGAATTATATAATGAAATTTGCACTTTGATGGGTAAAATTTATAAAAGTAAGTATTATCTTCAGATAGATTTTAAAATTAATACTATTGAGGATAGTTTAAGTAATGATATTAAAGCAGAGATGGAGAAAGTTACAAATGCTATTTTAAATTTCTGCATAGATAATGAATCAATAAATCCATTAACTTTATATAAGAAAGAGTTTTTAGATAAATATGGGTATGATATGGAAGTTAATGTTTTAGAATTAGTTGACAATACCATTGGAATTGGATATCCGGAAGATAGCTTAGATACCAATGGCTATAAATTAACAAAAAAACAAAGATATTTGAAGAATTTGATTTTAGATAAAAATTCTAAATGTTTAATTGAAAGAAAATATGAAATAGTATTAAATGATAGTGATTTTAAAGAATTTAATGAGAAAAACAATTTAATTTTGAATAAAGATATTAATAGTCCTAAAACTTTTGAAATTAATTATATTATAAATAAATTACCTTATAAATTTGAAAAAGAAAATTTTATTTTAACAATAGGGCCAAATGTCGGATCAAATAGTGTTGGAAGATCATTTGGAAGGTTTGCTGATATTTTAAATGATGATTTTCAAGAAGATTTAAATAGATTAAATAACGATAAAAAGAATATATATGATAACAATACTATAATAGCTGAAATTTTTGAACCTACAAAGTTAAATAGGTGGGCAAATGTTGCATTAAATTATAATAACTATGATTACCAAATACCAATAGCAACTAGAGAATGTAATAATAAAAAAATTATTAGTTTAGAAGATATATATATAGGAATAGATAGAGTAACAAATAGACTTTATATAAAATCAAAGCGTTTGGATAAATATGTAATATGTGATGTGTCTAATATGCTTAATTTGAATGTATGTAGTCAATTAAAAAAGTTATTAGTGAATATTTCCCAGAATCAAGATTATAATATAGCTACTTTTATAGAAAATTTAGATATGAGAGAGTTAATATATACTCCAAGGATAAAATATAGTAATACTATTCTAAGACCTTCAAGTTGGAAGTTATCTAGAAAAATATTGGGTTTAACAAATAGTAAATTCTCTTTTAATGAATTTAATCAAAAGTTAAATGAATGGAGAAAAAGTTGGAAGATACCTGCAAAAGTATATTTATCTAGATTGGACAATAGATTATTACTAAATCTAGAAAATTCATTTAATCTTGAACAAGTTTATTTATTAGTAAAAAATAGTGATCAAGTTTACGTTTTCTTTGAATTTGAAGGTAACTTAAGTGATAGCTATGCCAAGAATTATTATGGTAAACCATTAGCTCTTGAAGTAGTTGTACCATTTTATTCAAATATTAAAGATTCAAAACCTATTAATAATTATGATACACATAGTGGAGAATTAAAGACAAAATCTAGATATAAATATAATTGTAGCAAATTAAGTGTAAAAAATGAAAAACGAATTTTACCACCTGGAAAAGAGGGGTGGATATATATGTTATTATATAATAATACTTCAAGAACTCAAGAATTAATATCTGATAATATTATACCTTTTGCTAATGATATGATTAAAAAATGTTTAATAGAAAAGTATTTTTTTATTAAATATGTTGATAAATATAAACATATAAGACTACGAATGAAAATGAATGAGAATATAAATTATATGGATTTCTTTGGAGAATTATCTGAATTTTATAATTATATATTAAAAAGGAAATTAATAAAAAAAGTATCTATAGATACTTATGAAAGAGAAATAGAAAGATATGGTGGCATTGAATTAATTGATATAGCTGAGGAATATTTTTATTATGATAGTAATTATATAGGACAAGCACTAGGGAATAATAGGCTAAATGAAGATTACTTTACATTAAGCACGATAAAATTAATGCTAGACACAATAGGGTTACCTTTAGAAGAACAGTATGAATTTTGTTCACATATAAATCCAAGCTCAAAACAACGAGACAATTTTAGGAAGCATAGAAAAATATTAATGGATAAGATAGGTAATGATGAAAAGTGCTTAAAAGAGATTATATGTGGAGCTTCTAATGATTATGATGTAAGTATGAAAAATGCTTATTATCTAAGAGAAAAATCTTTACTTAGATATTGGGAAAATATATGTATAGAAGATGAAAATAATAATTTAACAAACTCCAAGAAGAATATAATAACGAGTTTAATTCATATGTTTTGTAATAGGATTAAGTGCGATAATTTATGGGAGTATGAAATAATGTGTTTATTTAAGTTTACGATTAATGATTTAATACAATATAAAAAATATTCAAAGAGAAACAGTAATAATTATGAAAGATAATATAAATAAATTAAATGTAAAACAAATTATAAATATATATGGTAGAGTTTCTAAATTGCTATTCTCAATAAATAGAAAATATATGATATTTCTCATTATATTCACAGTTTTATTAGGAGTATTTCCAAGTATATCAATATTGTTACTACAAAAAATAATAAATGAAGTTCAAATTGAAGGTATATCTTTAAGTGATGTAAGTATTTATATCAGTATTTATATATTAATAGATATAGTTACATCAATTATAAGTAATGTATTAGGGTATTTTTCTTTTAAGTTAAAATATTTAGTTTCTTTAGTAGTTAATAAAAAAATATTAGACAAAGCAAGTGAGTTAGAGTTAGCCGACTTTGAAAATTCAGAGGTCTATAATTTAATACAAAGGGCTCAAGGCCAAAGTGGAGATAAAATCTATTCATATTTTATATATTTGCTTAGTATAGGACAATCTATAATTACTGTAATTACAAGTTCATATATTTTATTTACTTGGAATATGTGGGTAGGCCCTTTGATTGGGGTATTTTCAGTAATAAGATCGTTAATTATGGTATATTTTAGCAAAAAACAATATTTAATTAGTAGAAAAAGAACTACAGATGAAAGAAAAAAATGGTATTATCAATTTTTATTGACTAATGATATAGCCTTTAAGGAGATAAAATTATACAATTTATCACAATACTTTATACAAAAGTTTGAAAGTCTTTTTTATAAGTTCATAGAAGAAGATAATAAATTAGTAAAGTTGAGAACAATAATAGATTCTATAATTTCAATATTAGATAAAACTATAGTTGGAGGGGTATTTTTTCTAATAATAAAAGCAGCAATTAGTAAAGTGATTTTAGTAGGAGATGTTATTGCTTATATAAGAAGTATGTCAAGTATAAAATCAAATGTTGAAAGCTTATTAGGTCAAATAGTTTTATTATCAGGGGATACGCTTTATATTAGTGAGTTCTTTGAACTTTTAGAGTTTAATTCTGAAAGGAAAAGCGTTGAAAATAGTATAGATATTTATTGTGTTGAAAGTATTAAGTTTAATAATGTAAGTTATAAATATAAGGAGTCAGGAAAATATGTTTTAAAATGTATAAACTTTGAAATAAAAAAAGGCGATTTAGTAGCCTTTGTTGGAAGAAATGGATCAGGAAAATCAACATTAGTAAAAATATTATCAGGATTCTATGATGATTATACTGGAGATGTTTATATAAATGATATTAATATTAGAAAAATAAGTAAGGTAAGTATTAGAAATCAAATTGGATTATTGTTTCAAGATTTTACTAAATATGAATTAACATTAAGAGAGAATATAGCATTAGGAAATTTAGAAAGCTCAAATGATGATAATAAAATTTTAAGATTATTAAAAGAAAATGCATTTGATGAAAAGTCTGTACCAAACATAGATAATCAATTGGGATATTGGTTTCAGGATGGCACACAATTATCCGGAGGTCAATGGATGAAGGTAGCATTAGCAAGAACTTTCATAAGAGATGCTAGCTTATATATATTAGATGAACCTAATGCTTCATTAGATAATATATCAGAAAAAAGAATTTTACAAAAGTTTAAAAATCTTTCTAAAGATAAAGTAAGTATTTTTATTACCCATAGGTTAACAAGCTCAAAAGATGTGGCAAATAAAATAATATTAATGGACAAAGGAGAAATTATTAAAATTGGTATTCATGAAGATTTAATTAATACATCCTCATTATACAAAGAGTTATATAATGAAGGTCAATGAATATATTAAAGTCAATGTTCCAAGGGAGTTAGCTTTTTTGCTTATTTAAGAAAGATCTTATAAAAAAGTAAGTACAGAATAATAAAAATTTCATTATTAGTTAAATTAGGT
>JAVXLU010000057.1:12705-13392 GCA_036646635.1 Romboutsia sp. | reverse complement strand
GTATCTTCATCTAAGTCAGATCCAAATTGAGAGAAAGCAGCAAGTTCTTTATATTGAGAGTAAAGAAGCTTTAATGGTCCAGCAACTTTTTTCATTGATTTTATTTGAGCAGAACCTCCAACCCTAGATACCGAAATTCCTGGGTCAACTGCTGGTCTTATACCTGCATAGAATAATTCTGGTGTTAAGTATATCTGACCATCTGTTATAGATATTACGTTAGTTGGTATATATGCAGAAACATCTCCACCCTGAGTTTCAATTATAGGTAGTGCAGTTATAGAACCTCCGCCTAATTTATCAGATAATTTAGCCGCTCTTTCTAATAATCTAGAGTGTAAGTAGAATACATCTCCAGGATAAGCTTCACGACCTGGTGGTCTTTTAAGTAATAATGACATTTCTCTATATGCAACAGCGTGCTTAGTTAAATCGTCATATACTATTAAAACATGTTTTCCTTCAAACATGAATTCTTCACCCATAGCAACTCCTGCATATGGTGCTAAAAATTGTAATGGTGCTGATTCAGATGCAGTAGATGATACTACTATTGTATAATCCATAGCTCCACCTTTTTCTAAAGTGTTAACTAATTGGGCTACCGTAGAACGCTTTTGTCCTATAGCAACGTATATACATATAACATCTTTACCTTTTTGGTTAAGTATTGTATCTATACATATA
>JAVXLU010000057.1:0-12664 GCA_036646635.1 Romboutsia sp. | reverse complement strand
GGCATCTATAGCTTTTATACCTGTTTCAAGTGGTTGATGTACAGATTTTCTAGCCATTATTCCTGTTGCTTCAGACTCAACTGGTCTTAACTTATTAGAATTTATAGGCCCTTTTCCATCTACCGGCTGACCTAATGAGTTTACAACTCTTCCTATTAAAGCTTGACCTACTGGAACCGAAACTATATTTCCAGTTCTTTTAACAATATCGCCTTCTTTTATACCTTGGTCATTACCAAGCATAACTGCCCCAACCATATCTTCTTCTAAGTTAAGAACCATTCCGTAAACTTTACCCGGGAATTCTAAAAGTTCTCCAGCCATAGCATTTTCTAATCCATAAACACTAGCTATACCATCACCAACTTTTAAAACACTACCTGTATCAGTTAACTCAGATTTATTTTCATAACTTTTTATTTGTTGTTTAATTATAGAACTTATTTCTTCAGGTCTTAAGTTCATGGGTTCACCGCCCTCCTAAGATATTACTTGAGATAATTGGCTTTTCATATTCGCTAATCGAGTTTTGACAGTCCCGTCTATCTCTTTGTTTCCAAGTCTAACCAGAACTCCTCCTAGTATAGTCTCATCCACTTTATTCTCTAAAGTAACATTTTTATTGTATTTGTTTGAAAGTTTAGATTCAAGTTGCTTTATTTCATCATTAGTCATCGATACTGCAGATATTGCAATTCCTTCCATTATATTATTTTTTTCATTTAATAATGTTTTATAAGATTTTACTATATTCTCTATTATCGATATTCTATCTTTATCTATTATAATTTTAAAAAAATTATTTAAGCTAGTACTTATTTTATCAGTAAATATATTCTCTATTAACTCTTTTTTTTCTCTCTTTGATACAAGAGGTGATTTTAAAATATTATAAAAATCTTTATTAGATTTTATTATCTCTACTACCACATTTAGTTCATTATATAACTCTGTAGTTGAGTTAGTTTCCTCTCCTACTTGAAACAAAGCTTCAGCATATCTACTTGCTATTACATTTATCATTTAGATTCGCCTACCTCTTTTATAAAGTTATTTATAAGTTCTTCATGTTTCGACTTATCTATGTCTTTTTCAATAACCTTAGATGCAGCAAGTAATGCTATATCAGATATATCATCTTTTATTTCATTCATTACTTTTATTCTTTCTTGTTCTACATCTTTTACAGCCTTTTCTTTTAAACTAGATGCATCTTGCTTAGCAGTAGATATTATTTCTTCTGATTTTTGTTCTGCTCTTAAAGTAGCTTGCTTTATTATTTCTTGACCTTCAGTCTTTGCAAAACTTACTTTTTGTTCGTATTCTTTCTTAAAAGCTATACCTTCAGCCTTAGTTTTTTCTCCTTGAGCTAAATTAGCTTGTATATCATTTTCTCTAGCTTCTATTATGCTTAATACAGGCTTAAATAGAAGTTTTTTTAAGATAAGAAATACAACGAAAGTATTTATTACCTGAAATGCCAACTCGTATGATACGCCTATTAATGGCTTAAATTCTACCATCGTCATCCTCCTTTCAACCAATCACAATCCATAATCAAGATATCGTTTTCAACATCATTAATTATAATGATTTAACTAATATTATTTATTTCTATTAATTATACCCATGGATTAGCAAATATAAGGATTATTGCTATAACTAAACCATATATACCTGTAGACTCGGCTACTGCTGCTCCAAGTAAAAGTGTTGACATTATATCACCTTTTGCTTCTGGTTGATTACTAACTGCTTCTACTGCTTTACCTGCTGCAAATCCTTGTCCTATTCCTGATCCTATCCCTGTGAAAACTGCAAATCCTGCTCCTATTGCTGATGCTGCCGCTACTACTGCTTGTGCCATTGTAAGTTCCATAATTGTTTCCTCCTAAATTTTTTTAATATTTTTTAATATTGTTTTATACTACTCTGTAGCACTTCCTACAAATACCATTGTTAACATTATAAATATGAAAGATTGAAGTAATCCTGCAAATAAATCAAAGTATAAATGTAACGGTACTGGAATTAATAATTGACCAATTGGTATTGATAAACCTGGTATTGAAGTTGATACACTAGCTAAGAAATCATATAATAATTTCATTATAACCGCTCCACCAAGTATGTTACCAAATGGACGGAATGTTAATGATATCGGTTTAGATAACTCACCAATTAAATTAAGTGGTAATAATAATGGAGAAGGTTCTATTAAACCTTTAAAATGCGCCATTCCATTAAACTTAATACCCACATAATAAATCATAAAGAATGTAATTAATGACCATGCTAATGTAGTATCAACATCCGTAGTAGGAGATCTAAAACCTAACAATCCTATAAGGTTTGATGATGCAAAAAATAAAAATAAACTTCCTATGTACGGTATCATATCTGGCATTCTTTTCACTGCTTTTTCACCCATCGTAGTTGTAACTAGATCAGAAAGAGCTGTTACAGCATATTCTAAGAATATCTGAACTTTGCTAGTTGGTACTTTTTTTAAGTTTCTAGTTAATAAGTATGATGTTATAGCTAATATACCTATTATAATCCAACTTACTATTACTGTTTCACTTATTTTAAAGTCTCCAAAATACCATAGCCATTGTGAATATTTCATGTTTACGCCTCCTTTCTTTTAAGTTTGTTTATTAATAATGTTTTTGACAATATAACAAACTGAGGACTTAATAATCCAAGTGCAACTCCTATAACATTTAAATGTGACACTTTTGCAGAGACTATTAAAACTACTCCTGTTATCATCATTCTAACTGTATAGTTACTTGATGAATATAATTGAGCTTTGTTTGCAGGCATAGTTACAGCTTTTTCTATAGATATTGCTAGCAGTCTAAAATTTAATACTGCTATAATACTTCCAAATATAATTCCTAATAACATAGGTATGCTAAATTTTGATGTAGCTAATAATATTGTTATTAAAATAACATCAAAGATTGCTACTCCTTTTATTACATACTTTACTTCATTGAGTAATTTTTTATCCATGATATCACTTCCTTTTTGTATATGTAGATAAAGTCTTATAAACTGACATAAATGCTCCTCCAATACCTAATATTATAAATATTAGTAAAAATATCGGATTAGTATTTAATTTAGAATCAATGAATTTGCCTATAAATGTACATCCTAATATTGGTATCAATATCATAAGTCCTACTTGAGTTAACAAAGATAACATTGTAGCTATCTCCATATACATATTTCTTTTACTCATCTAGAGTACCTCTCATCATCATCATATTACTTATGTATCTTTATATTATCGATTTTTATTTTAAAATAAGTTTTATATGAAATTTTCTTGAAAACTATATTAACATATTACCACTTTTTTTCTTTTTTTCAAATGTTTTTTAAAGATTTTTTTAAGTTTTTTTGATATTTGAGTAAAATTGATATTTAATGACTATTTTAAGTTCAATTTTGTCATTTTTTTTATTTTATTGTATATATTGATATTTAAACTATATTACGTGTATATTATTTTATATCTAATTATAGTATGTGCAGTTAATTTGTTTTTAAATATTAATTTACATATTTTATTATTATATTTTTCAAATTATTATATTTTGAATTCAAATTAATTCATTTTAAATTTATCTTTAAGTTTTCATTAAATCCGCGTATATATAGTAAAAGGGAATCTATAATTAAACATAGATTCCCAATCTTTTATAAATTATTTTGTTCCGAATAGTCTATCACCTGCATCGCCTAATCCTGGAACTATGTATCCATGATCATTTAACTTCTCATCTATACATGCTACATATATATCTACATCTGGATGATACTTTTGAACTTCAGATATACCTTCTGGTGCTGCTACTAAGTTAGCTAACTTTATTGTTTTAGCTCCTCTAGCTTTAAGTACATCTATTGCTGCTACAGCTGAACCACCTGTTGCAAGCATTGGATCTACAACTATCATTTCTCTTTCTTCTATATCTTGTGGAAGCTTACAGTAGTATTCTACTGGTTGTAAAGTCTCTGGGTCTCTGTATAAACCTACATGACCTACTTTAGCAGCTGGTATTAAATTAACTAATCCATCTACCATTCCAAGTCCAGCTCTTAATATAGGTACTATACCTAATTTTTTACCAGATATAACTTTAGAAGTTGCTGTTACTACTGGTGTTTCTATTTCTACATCTTCTAATTGTAAATTTCTTGTTATTTCATATCCCATTAACATTGTTATTTCCGTTAAAAGTTCTCTAAAATCTTTAGAACCAGTGTTTTTGTCTCTCATTAATGTTAACTTATGTTGTATTAATGGATGATCTGTTACTATTACTTTACTCATTTTTTTCCTCCTACTTACTGTACTTCTTTTCTATTTCTTTTATCATATCAACTCTTCTTGAGTGTCTATCGCCTTCAAATCCTGTATTTATCCAAGCCTCAACTATCTCTAAAGCTAATCCCTTACCTAGAACTCTTTCTCCTAACGATAACATATTAGCATCATTGTGAGCCTTTGACATTTTTGCAGAAAATACATCTGATACAACTGCGCATCTTATTCCTGGAATTTTATTAGCCGCTAAAGATATACCTATACCTGTTCCACAACATAATATTCCATAATCTACTTCGCCTTTATTTACAGCATTAGCAACTGTTTCTCCATATATAGGATAATCAACTGATTCTAAGGAATTATTTGGTCCAAAATCTACACATTCAATTCCTTTTTCCTCTAAATATTTTACTATTTCTGTTTTTAAATTATATCCTCCATGGTCACTTCCTAAGCCAATTCTCATATGTATTTTCCCTCCGAATTATATTTTTAGTCTTAATTTAATACATTTATATAAATTCTCAAATTACCTAATAGTATACACTTTTTATAACAAATTAGGAATAGTATCTGCTAATTTTTATATTTTTTTTAAATTTTTATGCTTTTATAGTTCTATATCCTGCAGATTTTAACAATCTATTCATAATAGCTTGACCTACACCTATCATTGGAAATTCTTCTGAATATATTATATCTACACTTTTCTTGTCCATTTCCCTTAATGCATCAAATAAATTACTTCCTACTTCTTCTAATGTACTCCCTAGAGTAATTACTTCCCCAATATATTTTTCTTTATTCTTGTTTAAACACATTACTCCAGTTTTAAGTTTTTTACTATAATTAACTTTCACTAATTCATTAATCTTTTCTATAACTTCTCTTTCATTCCCTGATACAATATATACATCAGCATCTGGAGAATAGTGTGTGTATTTCATACCTGGAGCTTTAGCTTTTTTATTATCTTCTTTTTTAGCTAAAGATGGATCTATTATAACTTGTCCAATTACTTTTTCCAACTCTTCCTTTGTTATACTTCCTGGCCTTAAAATCATAGGTATTTTTCCTGTAAGATCTAGTACTGTTGATTCTAATCCAAAATTACTATCTCCCCCTAAAACTATTCCACTAACCCTACCATTCATCTCTTCATAAACATGCTTAGCCTTAGTCGGAGATGGTCTTCCAGATATATTAGCGGAAGGAGCTGCTATTGGTGTTTTAGCCTGTTTTATTATTTCTCTAGCTATTTTGTGTGATGGCATCCTAATAGCTACAGTATCTAAACCTCCACTAGTAGTTTTAGGAACTATATCTTTCTTGTTTAAAATTATCGTAATTGGTCCTGGCCAAAACTCATTCATTACAATCTCAGCTTTTTCATTTATATCTTTAGCTAAATTATAAACTTCACATTTTTCATATATATGCACAATAAGAGGATTATCACTAGGCCTTCCCTTAGCTTCATATATCTTCTTAACTGCATTTTCATCTAATGCATTAGCACCTAATCCATATACTGTCTCAGTAGGAAATATAACAGTCTTTCCTTCACTCAATAATTTAGCTTGTTTTTTTAACTCTTCTATATCTATATTATCTATATCAATACTACTTATGGTAGTTTTCATCTTATGTATACCTACTTTCATTTTTAGTTTTAGATGCATTTTACAATAATTGTCCCTACTAAAAATCCTATTATACAATATAAACTTCTTGATTTAGGGAATATCTCTTCTAATACAACATACATCATAGTGCCTGATGCAGTAGCAAGAAACACACCTATTAGAGAATTAAAAACACCTCCAAAGTACGCACCTAAAAAACTTCCAATTCCCATAGGTATCCCTGCTATTACTGTAAATAAAATTATCTTTGAAGTTTTCATTTTTGACCCTACTAAGCCTAAAGCCATCGCTAATCCTTCTGGTATATTATGGATTCCTATGACTATAGCAAGAGTCATTCCCAAAGACTCCGTTGACATAAAAGAAGATCCTATAGCTAATCCTTCAGGTAAATTATGAAGTAATATACTTATAAATATAAGGTATCCCGACTTCATATCTATTGATACATCTAATTTTGTTTTTATGTACATAGTTAAAATAACACCAACAAATGTAAATATAACAGTTGGTAATACTCCCATCTGATTCATTGATTCACTCATCAAATCAAAGGTAACAACTGCTAACATTATACCTCCAGATAATCCCATAAAAAAATCAATATATTTATTAACATTTTTATTAAAAATAACTGATATAACTCCTCCAAAACCAGTCCCTATTATTCCCGCTAAAAGCCCTATAAGGGTTATTTTAAGTATCATATTTATCCCTCCTTATAAAAATATATATATTATATTTTTATAGAAAGTATAACCTTAACCAAAAATTACTCTAGAAAAATCCCTAATTAATAGGGATTTATATTGCTAACATTTTTTCTGTTTGATCAACAGTTATTAAGGCATCTACCATTTCATCGATGTCTCCATCTAAGAATGAATCTAGCTTATATAATGTTAAATTTATTCTATGATCACTTACTCTTCCTTGAGGGAAGTTATAAGTTCTTATTCTTTCAGATCTATCACCTGTACCAACTTGACTTTTTCTTTCAGCTGCTATGTCTTTATTTTGCTCAGCTATTGCTTTATCATTAAGTCTTGCTACTAATATCTTAAGCGCTTGTTCTTTATTTTTTAATTGAGATTTACCATCCTGACAAGACACTACTTCACCAGTCGGTATGTGTGTTACCCTTACAGCAGAATCAGTAGTATTAACACTTTGTCCACCATTTCCCGAAGAACGGAATACATCTATTCTTAAGTCATTTTGATTTATATTTACTTCTACTACTTCAACTTCTGGTAATACAGCAACTGTTGCAGTTGATGTATGTATTCTTCCACCTGATTCAGTTGATGGTATTCTTTGAACTCTATGAACTCCTGATTCATACTTAAGTCTTGAGTATGCACCTTTACCTTTAATTAGGAAAGATACCTCTTTATATCCACCAACACCTGTATCACTTGTGCTTAATAGTTCAATTTTCCATCTTCTTCTTTCAGCATATCTAGAATACATTCTAAATAAATCACCTGCGAATAAAGCCGCTTCATCTCCACCAGCTCCACCTCTAACCTCAACGATAACATTCTTATCATCATTAGGATCCTTAGGTAATAATAATATTTTAAGTTCTGCTTCTAGCGGCTCTACTTTTTCTTCCATTTCTGATAATTCCATTTTAGCTAAGTCTCTTAATTCTTCGTCTGATTCTTCTTGCAAAATTTCTTTTGATTCTTTTATACAGTTTAATACCTCAGTATACTCTCTATACTTCAGTACAATAGGCTCTAAATCAGAATGTTCTTTCATTAATTTTTGCCAAGTTTTTTGATCATTGATTATTTCTGGATCACTTATTTTTTCATTTAACTCTTTATATTTATCTTCTAATACTTCTAGTTTTTTTAGCATACTTTTCACCTCGTTAATTGTAGCATATCAATTTTTCATTATATCACAGTTTAAAACCTATAACAACTCTATCAATACCCTGTATATCCTTCTTAGTATATATCTTAGTATATCCATTATCTTTCATAATTCCACAAACATCTTCAGCTTGATCATGACCTACCTCATAAGCTAATATACCATCTCTTATTAAATAATTATGAGATTCCTTTGTTATATTTCTATAAAAATCTAAACCATCAACTCCACCTTCTAGTGCATTATACGGTTCATAGTCTTTAACTTGAGTATGTAGAGTTTCCATATCATCTTTCCTTATATAAGGAGGGTTTGAAACTATAACATCAAACTTTATATTTTTATCTTTTATAGAACTAAATAAATCTGATTTAATAAATTTTATTCTATCATTAACATTATTAGTTATAGCATTTTTTTCCCCTACTTCCAAAGGTATATCAGATATATCAAATGATGTTAGATTCGATTTTTCCAAATATGACGCTAAACTTATAGTTATAGCTCCAGAACCTGTACCTATATCTAGTATATCAACTCTTTCTTTATGTTTGCAAAGTTTTATTAATTCTTCAACTAATGGTTCTGTGTCTGGTCTAGGAATTAATACCCCTTCCTTAACATAAAAATCTAGTCCCATAAACTCTCTATTTCCAAGTATATAAGCTACTGGTCTTCCATTTAACCTATCTTTTATTAATTCTAAAAATGTTTCTTCTTCTTTTTTTGATAATTCCTTATTTAGATTCATATGTATATATATTCTATCTACATCTCCAATTGACTTTTGTAATAATAATTCTACATCTAATCTAGGAGTGTCGCTCATTTGAGCTAGTTCTTCTGAATATTTAATAATTATTTCTCTTATTGTCATATTAGCTCCTTTATTTCTAATCTATTACAGCTCTTAATGCAGCTAATGCTACTTCTAATTGTTCATCATCAGGTTCTTTTGTTGTAAATTTTTGTAGCATCATACCCGGATATGCGACAATTTTAGTAAATTTATTATTATATTTCCCAAGAAATCTTATTATTTCATAAGATATTCCTGCAACTATTGGTATACACACTATCCTCATAATAACTCTTATTATCGGATTTGGCCAACCAAAGAACGAAAATAATATTATAGATATAAACATAACTATAAATAAAAAATTAGTTCCACATCTAGGGTGTAACCTTCCAAATGTCTTTGCATTTTCAACTGTAAGTTCTAAATTATTTTCATAACAGTATATAGATTTATGTTCAGCTCCATGATACTGAAAAACTCTTTCAATATCTTTATTTTTTGATATTAGTATTATATATGTAAATAATACACCCATTCTTATTACACCCTCTAATAAATTAAGTAGTAGATTATTTTTTATTATTTTTGATAACATTCCCCCAACTGCCGTTGGTAATAATATAAATAAACCTATTGATAATATTAATGATAATACTATTGAAAATCCTATCGCTACGTCATTAGCTCTATCCTTAAATACTTTTTTGATAAATTTATCAAAAATATCTTCTTCCGCTTCATCTAAAAAAAAATCTGAAGAAAAATTCAAACTTTTTATACCTTCTACCATTGTTTCAATTAGAATAAATGATCCTCTTATAAAAGGTATTTTATCTATATTCTTCTCATTTATCCAACTTTTTATTTTATTTTTTCTTATTATAATCTCTCCATCACTTTTTCTAACCGCCATAGCTCTTTTTCCTTTTGACTGCATCATAACTCCTTCAATTAAAGCCTGGCCCCCAACAGTTTCTTTCTTCATATACTCACCCCTTAAATTTATACTTAAGTTACTTATATTTTATTATAATACAAAAATACCCCCTAAAGTAAAACTTTAAAGGGATATATATATTATGCTAAATTTATTTTTCTCCATTATATACTATATGACACTTCCTGCATCTTGCTTCGTAACTTTCAATAGCACCTACTTGTATTATAGGATCATCATATTTTGCTGGCTCTCTATTTATTAATCTCTGTGATCTTGTTGCAGGTTGACCACATACCGAGCATATTGCTTGTATTTTATCAACAAACTCTGAAACAGCTAATAATTTAGGTGTTGGTCCAAAAGGCTCCCCTTTAAAATCCATATCTAATCCTGCAGCTATTACTCTTATTCCCTTATCAGCTAAATCTACTGCTATATCTATTATATCTTCATCAAAGAATTGAACTTCATCTATACCAACAACTTGAGTTTTGCTATCTATGAAATTATATATTTCTTTTGGACTACTGATAGGTATTGCATTTACACTGTCTCCACTATGAGAAACGACGTCTTTTTTACTATATCTGTCGTCTATTTTAGGCTTAAAAACAACAATATTTTGCTTTGCTATTCTAGCTCTTTTTATTCTTCTTATAAGTTCCTCACTTTTACCACTATACATAGGTCCAATTACAACTTCTATATATCCATGATTGACTGGTCTATACATACTTAGTACCCCCACTCCTTAATAATTCATCTACATTAATTAATCTAAATATTAATTAATGATTTTTTATTTTATTTTTAATGAAATACTTAAAGTTTGTTCATTAAAGCATTAATCTATATTTAATTTAATCACTCAGATTAAAATTTATTCATTATTGTTTCAATAAAATAGGAGTTGGCTGCCCAACTCCGCTTTTATGAAAACTAGTCCATTTTGAATCTCTTCTTGAACTTGTCTATTCTTCCACCAGCTTCTATATTCTTTTGCTTTCCAGTATAGAAAGGATGGCACTCAGAACATATTTCTATTTTTATCTCGTCCTTAACAGAACCAGCTTGGAATGTATTTCCACAAGCACAACGTACGTCTACTGCTTCGTATTTTGGTTGTATTTCTTTTTGCATTCTTAGTCACCTCTTCTCTTTATTTTATAAATTAACTATATTAATTTTTCGCTTTGCATTATCAACTACACCATTATAACACAAGTTTTTTCTTGGTTCAAGGAGTTTTTATATTACAATTAAAGTGCTTTTATAGATTTTACAAACTCTTCATTATTTTTAGTTCTTTTAAGGAGTTCTATGACTTTATCAGTGACTTCTAGTAATGAATTATTACTCATTTCTCTTCTTAATCTCCATAATGCTGACTTTTCTTGTTCAGTAAGTAAAAGTTCTTCTTTTCTAGTTCCTGATTTATAGATATCAACTGCTGGGAATATCCTCTTTTCAGCTAGTTTTCTATCTAAGTTTAGCTCCATATTCCCAGTTCCTTTAAACTCTTCAAATATTACATCATCCATCCTAGATCCTGTTTCTACTAATCCAGTAGCAAGTATCGTAAGTGAACCCCCGCCTCTTATATTTCTAGCAGCTCCAAAAAATTTCTTAGGTCCATGAAGAGCTCCTGGGTCAAGCCCACCAGATAAAGTTCTACCAGTTGGAGATATTGTTAAATTATAAGCTCTAGCAAGTCTTGTAATACTATCTAATAATATTACTACATCTTTTCCATGTTCAACTAATCTTTGAGCTCTATTTAAAACCATTTCTGCAACTTTAACATGATGACTTGATACTTGATCAAATGTTGAGTATATAACATCTCCATTTATAGACTCTCTCATGTCAGTAACTTCTTCTGGTCTTTCATCTATAAGAAGAACTATTAATTCAACATCTGGATGATTTTTAGCAATACTATTTGCAACATTTTTAAGAAGACTAGTTTTACCTGCTTTAGGTGGTGCTACTATTAATCCTCTTTGACCTTTACCTATAGGAGATATTAAATCTATTAATCTTGTTGCTATATCATTTTGACTTCTCTCTAATGTTAATCTTTCTTCTGGATATATAGGTGTTAGTAGTTCAAACGCTTTTCTTTTTATTGCTGTATCTGGATTTTCATCATTAATTTTTTGAACGTATAGAAGTGCCCTAAATTTTTCGCCTGTTTTAGGATGTCTAGTTATACCTTTTACTTTATCACCTGTTTTCATATTAAATCTTCTAATTTGTGACGGTGATACGTATACATCATTTTCTGTAGATAAATAATTTGATCCTCTTAAGAATCCAAATCCATCTGGTAAAATCTCAAGAACTCCCATTACCTCATCTTCTTTAGAAGTATTAAATTCATCTACTATTTTAGATTCATCTACAACTTTAGGTGCATAGTAATTTTTATTTGTATTATTTCTTAAATTATTACTATTATCTATATTTTGATTTCTAGTATCAACATTTTGTGACCTATTGTCATTTCTTTGGTATCTATTGTCTGTAGTTCTAGGATATTTATTATCCGGTTCTCTTTTTTCATAAGGTCTTATATAAGTTCTATTTGAACCTTGTCTATTATTTTCCGGTACTTTATTTTCTTGTGGTTCTATTTTTACTTCTTCTTTATTATTTTTTTTATAATTTTCATTTATTTGTTCAATTAGTTCATTCTTTTTATATTTAGTAATTGATTTTATACCTAATTCCTTAGCTATCTCTTTTAACTGAGGTAAAGTCTTACTACCTAATTCATCTAGTGTTATATTTTCTGAACTCAAAAAAATCCTCCTCGTCTATGTATCATTTATATATCTTAATATTTTAATATTTTTCGGAAATTAAAGGTGTGAAAAAGAAAAGTTTTTACTTAACAATTAATTTTAATAATATTATCACTCATATATTATGGTCAACAAATAAAAATTAAAACAAATTAATAAAAATAACGTTAATTTTCATCTATTTGTATATATTAGACATATTCCTTATTTTTTAAACTTATTTTAATTATAAAT
>JAVXLU010000056.1:0-13461 GCA_036646635.1 Romboutsia sp. | reverse complement strand
TATATAAATTAGATAAAACTAATCTAAAAGATGAATTAGATGATAAATATTATATTATAAAAGACAAAAATAAGATAATAAATAAATTATATAAATTAATAGAAGATAATAAAAATGAAATAGAAAAACTAAATAAATTAATAAAAGATAAGGATGATAAAATATCTAAATTAGATAAAGCAGTAATAGAGGGAGATAAAAAAATAGAACAGTTAAATAGTATAATATTAGTAAGAGATAAGCAAATTGAAGAATTAAACAAAATAATAAATAAAAAGCAAGAAGAATTAAAGATTGTGATTAATGAAAATGAAAATCTACGAAAAAAAATACTAGAATTAGAAAAATTGAATGATAAAATAGAACTAGATTTAAATAAAGATAAATAAATGTAAAAGAGTTAGTGGCCCAAAATGATTTTAAAAATTATTAAATGGGTCATTTTTTTGTAATATGATATAAAGAAATAGTTGCACACACAACTAAAAAAGAGTATAATATAAGAATCGTGTATACAATGAACTTAAATAGGGGAGGGGTAGATTTTGACAACTAGAAATTGTGAATATATAGGAAAATATATTTCTCAAATGTATAGAAAAGGAAATTCTTTTATAACTAAAGAACTTTGTAGTTTGGGCATAGGGTCTGGACAGTTTATGTTTTTATTAGAACTTTATAGACAAGATGGTAGATCACAAGAAGAATTATCAGAGATTTTAAATATAGATAAGGGTACTACAGCAAGAGCTATAAAAAAGTTAGAAGAACAAGGATTTTTAATAAGAGTAAAAGATGAAATGGATAAAAGAGCATACAAACTTTATTTAACTGAAAAAGGTAAAAGTGTAAAAGAAAGAATATATGATGTTTTAGAGCAATGGGAAGATATGATAACTACTCGTCTAAGTAATGAAGAAAAAGAAATTATGAAAATGTTATTAAAAAAAATATGTAAAATTAAATAAGGAGAACAACATATGATAAATCAACAGATGCTAGGAACTGAACCAATAGGTAAGTTACTCTTGAAATACTCAGTACCAGCGATAATTGGAATGATAGTAAATGCTTTATATAATGTAGTTGATAAAATATTTATAGGAAATATACCTAATGTTGGAGCATTAGCAATAACAGGTGTAGGGGTAACAATGCCTATAATGACTATAATACTTGCTTTTGCAATGTTAATAGGGGTTGGTGCTACTGCTAATATATCTATTAAATTAGGACAAGGTAAAAAGGATGAGGCTGAAATTATAATAGGAAATACAATAACACTTTCGATAATAGTTAGTGTAATAATAAGTATTATAGGAATATTATTTGGAGATAATATATTGCAAATATTTGGAGCGAGTAATGCTACGTTATATTATGCAAAATCATATATAGATATAATTTTATTAGGAACAATATTTAATATACTTGCATTTACATTAAATAATACAATAAGAGGAGATGGAAATCCAAAACTTGCTGCAATAATAATGGTTGTAGGTTGTTTAACTAATATAGTATTAGATGGAGTTTTTATATTTGGATTTAATTTTGGAATACAAGGTGCCGCAATAGCCACGGTTATATCACAGATGGTTACAGCTATATGGGCATTAATGTATTACATTAAAGGTAAATCTAATTTAAAGTTTAGAAAATCTAGCTTGAAATTAGATAAATCATTAGTTAAAATAATTTTTGCAATAGGATCAGCTCCATTTGCAATGCAAATAGCAGCAAGTTTAGTTCAAGTAATATCTAATAATGCATTAAAAGCCTATGGTGGAGATTTAGCAATAGGTGCTATGGCTACAATATCTTCTATAGCTATGATATTTTTAATGCCTATATTTGGAATAAATCAAGGTTCTCAACCTATAATAGGATTTAATTATGGAGCAAAACAGTATGATAGAGCTAATAAGACATTTAAAATATCATTATTAGTAGCAGTTGTGATAATGACTTTTGGATGGTTAATAATGCAAACAAAGCCAGAGCTTATAGTTGGAATGTTTAATAAAGATCCAAAACTTATGGATATAACAATAAATGGAGCTAAGATATATCTATTTATGTTACCTATTGTAGCTATATCTGTAACAGGAAGTAACTATATGCAATCAGTAGGGAAAGCTAAATCTGCTATGATATTAGGTTTATTAAGACAGGTTATATTATTAATACCTATGATTATAGTACTTCCTAAATTCTTTGAGTTAAATGGAGTTTGGTATGCTCAACCTGTATCAGACTTTTTATCTACTATAATAACAATAGTAGTATTAGTTAAAGAATTAAGAAGATACAAAATAAACTCTTCAAAAGAAGCAGAATTAAAAGGTGAGCTTCAAGCTTAATAAATCAAATAATAAATTAGAATAGATAAGTTTTATTAATAGATACTTTTTTAAAATTCAAATTACAAACATTATAAAAAAATTACACGAATAAAATAAAAACATACAAAAGCTAAAAAAAAACGGATAATATTTTGAATATTACGTATATTTAAAATATTATTGACAATTTAATAGTGAGAATGTATAATTAATTCAAAATATTAAATAAAATTGTAATAATTTGAGAGGACATTAATATGAATAAGACAAATAGAGATGTAATAGTAGTAGGATTTGCGCTATTTGCTATGTTCTTTGGGGCAGGAAACTTAATTTTTCCACCGTACTTAGGAGTAATATCAGGAGAATCTTGGATTACTGGATTTGGTGGATTTGTTTTAGCTGACGTAGGATTAGCATTATTAGCGATAATAGCCGCAGCAAAATGCGGAGGAGATGTAAATAAAGTACTTGGAAGACCAGGAAAGAATATTTCTATAGTATTAGGTTCAGCGATAATGATATGTCTTGGACCACTTTTAGCAATACCAAGAACAGCTGCAACAACTTTTGAAATGGGAGTTGCGCCTTTATTTGATGGATTTAACCCGGTATTATTTTCTATAATATTTTTCATAGTAACATTTATATTAACTATAAAACCATCAAAGGTTGTAGATATAATAGGACAATTTTTAACACCAGCACTTCTTATAGCACTTGCTGTATTAATAGTTAAGGGAATAATGTCACCACTTGGAAACATAAATCCAGAATCTATGGTAACAAATGTTTTTGCTGAAGGTGTTGAACAAGGATATCAAACAATGGATGCATTAGGAGCGGTAGCATTATCTACAGTTATAATAACTTCATTATCAAACAAAGGTTATACTAATGAAAAAGAAAAAGTTAGATTAACTATTAAAGCAGGTATAGTGGCAGCAATAGGATTATGTTTAGTTTATGGTGGATTAACATATCTTGGAGCAACTGTATCAGAGTTATATGGTAAAGATGTAGTACGGACATCTTTAATAGTTGAAATGACTTCATCACTTCTTGGTCAACCAGGAAAAATAATACTTTCAGCTATAGTAGGATTAGCATGTGTAACAACAGCAGTAGGTCTTACATCAGCTACAGGACAATTCTTTGAGAATCTTACTAATGGTAAGTTAAAATATGAAGTGGTAGTTACTACAGTTTGTATATTTAGCGCAATAGTATCAAACTTTGGAGTAAGCACTATAATTAAATTCTCAGGACCTGTATTAGATATGATTTATCCAGCTACAGTTGTTTTAATAATAATGACTTTATTTGGAGATAAAATAAAAAATAATAATGCATTTAAAGGTGCAACATATATGGCTTTATTTATAAGTATATTAACAGTTATAAATAACTTAACTCAAACAATACCTATGATGACAAAATTACCATTTGCACCATTAGGATTTAACTGGATAGTACCTGTTATAATAGCAGGAGTTATAGGTAATTTTATACCTTCAAATGATAATAACGGCTTTAAAATGAATAAAGCAAGTTAATATAAGCTAATAAAAAATCGTTGATAAATTTATCAACGATTTTTTATATATGAATACCTTATAATTTTCTATTTTTAAATAAAATAATTATGAGGTATACTAAAATATATATTTATAATTAAATAAATTAAGGAGAGAACAATGGAAGATAAAAGTGTTAAAGAGATTAAAGAAATCATAGATAGTTTAAGTACTGAAAAATACTTAGAATATATAGATATCCTAAGAAGTGATGAAAGAAAATCTGTTCAAAATATAGCTATAAAAATGGCGAAAAAGTTAGATAGTATAAGAAGAGAAGATGAAAGATTAGAAACTATAAATATATTTGAGAATGAAGGATATAACAAAGGATATTTATATATAGGTGGTATAGATGAAGCAGGACGTGGCCCTCTTGCAGGACCTGTTGTAGCAGCAGTAGTAGTTTTTAAAGCAAATACAAAGATAGAAGGTGTAAACGACTCTAAAAAATTAAGTGAAGCGAAAAGAGATGAATTATTTGATATAATAAAAAAAGAAGCTCTAGATTATGGTATAGGTATAGTTAATAATAATGAGATTGATGAATTTAATATATTAAATGCAACATATATGGCTATGAAAAAAGCTATAAATTGTTTAGAAAAGGCTCCAGATTACTTATTAATAGATGCAACAACAATACCAGGAGTGGATATACATCAAAAGGCAATAATAAAAGGTGATTTAAAATCAATATCAATAGCGGCTGCAAGTATATTAGCTAAAGTTACAAGAGATAGTATAATGTATCAGTACCATGAAATGTATCCAGAATATGGATTTAAATCTCATAAAGGATATGGTACAAAAGAACATTATGAAGCTATTGAAAAGCAAGGAATAACGCCGATTCATAGAAAAAGTTTTTTAAAAAATATTCTATAATATATAATAAAAAATAGTAACTGGGGGAATAAAATGGATTATAAAGAAGTGTTAAAAATAGCTCGTGAAAACTTAAATAAAAGTTGTAGAGTATGTAAATCATGTAATGGTGTAGTTTGTGCAGGAGAAGTACCAGGTATGGGTGGAAAAGGAAGTGGAAATTCTTTTATAGAAAACTTTAATAGTTTAGATAAAGTAAAAATAAACATGAGGGTTATACATAATGTATCAAATCCTAATATGAGTATAGAACTATTTGGTAAAAAAATGGATGCACCTATATTTGCAGCACCTATAACAGGAACGACTTTAAATATGGGGGGGAAAATTACAGAAAGAGAATATATTGAACCTGTAGTAAAAGGTTGTATAGAATCTGGAATTTATGCAATGCTTGGGGATACAGCTGTAGATGAGTTTTTAATAGAAAATTTAGAAATATTAAAAGAACATAATGGACAAGGAATAGTATTTATAAAACCTTGGAAAAATGAAGATATAATTAAAAAGATAAAGTTAGCAGAAAAATCCGGTGCATTTGCAGTTGGAGTAGATATAGATGCTTGTGGACTTGTAACATTATCAATGCATGGAAAAACTGTAGTTCCTAAAGATATTAATGCTATAAAAGAATTAAAAAGTTCTACAAAGCTACCATTTATATTAAAAGGTATAATGACAGTAGAAGATGCATTAATTGCAGTAGAATGTGGAGTTGACGCTATAGTTGTGTCTAATCATGGTGGAAGAGTTTTAGATTGTACTCCAGGTGCAGCTGATGTATTACCTCAAATAGCTAATGCTGTTAAAGGAAAAGTTAATATACTTGTGGATGGTGGTATAAGAACTGGTGTAGATGTACTTAAAATGATAGGTCTTGGTGCAGATGCAGTATTAGTAGGAAGACCATTTGTAACTGCATCATTTGGTGGAGAAATTGAAGGAGTTAAACTATATATTGAAAAATTAAAATCTGAATTAAATAGTACTATGATTTTAACAGGATGCCAATCTATAGAGGATATAGATGAAAAAATAATTTATAAAGGAATATAAAATAATTTTATAAAAAAGTCTCAAAATTACTATAAGAGTAATTTTGAGACTTTTTTAATTTTAAATTTTTAATTTTTAGCAAAATCTCTAAGTTTAAAACTACCACAAGTTATAAATACTAATCCCATTAAAATTAAAGCGATAAGTGAAACTGTAATACTCTTACCTTTTAAAGCTTCAAATGTCCAATAAAATGGAGATAGCTTAGATAAATTATTTATAAATATTATATCTGTATTTAGTGAAGGTATTAAACTTGTAAGACACAACCCCACATTTAATAAAGCATAAAAATTAACCAGTATACTTGTAATACCCTCACTTTTAGAAACTCTAGAGAAGAAAAGTATAAGCCCTGTAGATACAAAACTATTTGCTATAATAATAAGTATCATAGATAAATTAACTTCAAATCCATTTATAAGATTTATCAATACTAATACTAATGAAGAAGTAGATGCTTGAGTTATAAATAGTGATAAACATAAACTAAATAATATTTCAAAATCTTTATTTTTAGTAGATAGCATCCTTTTTAATACATTTGATTTTCTCAAATCTAGTAAATCTTTACAAAATACAGATGAAATTAGATAGAGTGAATAAGATATTAAGAATACAGGTATAATTGAATTTGAATCTAAAGAAGATTCTTTTTCAATTATATTAGATGTAATAATATTAATATTCTTATTATCAGATTTTAATTTTAATGAACTATTTATAAATTTATTTATTTTAGATTCAGCCCAAATACTTCCTCCACCATCTTCAACTTTAAAAGATTTTACTACCGGATTTTTTAAGTTTTTAATATCATCTGAAAAACTTTCATTTAATATAAATATAGATGAGACTTTATTATTTTTAAGTAAATCTAAGGCTTTATCTTTATCTTTATTTAAAAATAAATTTTCTTTTAATTCTAATTGGTTAATTAGTTTATTTTCATACTCTCCATCTAAGTTGCAAACTAAAGCAATTGGAGATAAATATATAGAAGACTCAGTTTTAGAATTTTTATTAAATACAAATAGTAATGAAGATACTAAAATTACAGGCATTAAAATCATAGGTAATATTAAGCTAGGAGATTTTATATATCTTTTTAAGTTTGATAAAGTTAAATTTATTATATTCATTAAAATTCCCTCCAATTATATTTTTCTTTTAGTATGGAAGCTACAAATAAAATTAATGATATTGACAAAATTATAAAAGTAGGTTCTATAATAGAATTAATATTGTTATACTCAGTAAATTTAGTAAATAAATCATTAATTAGATATAATGGAGAAATTTTATAAAACTTTTCTAAGTTATCTACAAAAGGTGTAAGCATACCACCTAATATAGTCTGTGCAAAAAGTGATATATAAACTATAATCTGACCATATTTTTTTGAGAAAAATACACTTATAAAATTAGAACAAGAGGATGTAAATAGAGATACAATCATTGCTAAGAATATTAATATATATATATTTCCTATAAATGATACATTTAAGTATCTGTGAATTAATATATAAGAAAGTACAAATATTAAGGAGTATATAAATAAGGTCATAAAATTATAAAATAATAAAGTAACTCTGCTAATTGGCATAGAGAGCATTCTTTTTTTACACCCATTAGACTCACATAAATAATCTCCTAATACAAAATTAATAATAAACATAATAGCTAAATATGTTAAAAAGAATATAGAAAAATATTCTGATGATGTTTGTGTTAAATTACTTTTCACGAATGTATTTTCTATAAAAGAAGTTTCTACATCTGTAAAATACAGATTTTCATGGTAATCATCTATTATATTTTTTAGCAAGTTGCTTACATTACTCTTAGTAGTTAGTTTTTTTATTTCTATAAAAGTTTCTTTATTATCAAACAAGCTTTCTTTGTAATTACTAGGTATAATAATTTCTAAGTCAGAAGTATCTTTTTTATTAGTGATTTTAAATAATTGATTTAAATCCCTATCAATGAAGTCAATAAATATTTTTGATGAATCAGATTTATCATTATCAGTTATAATAATTGGAGTTATTATGGATGTATTAAGATTTTGAAATCCAATTTCTCCGATTTTTATAAAAAATAAAGACATAAATAAAGGTAGAATTAAAAATGAAAATAGATTCATAATAAAATTACTTTTAAGGCTTTTAAAGAAAAACTTTATATTATAATATAGTCTCAAAATATTCACCCCTAATCTCTAAGATTTTTTCCTGTAAGATTTAAAAATACATCTTCGAGGCTTGGATATTCATAAGTTATTTTAGATATAATAGAACTATTATTTTCTAATACAATTAGAGCATTAGATATAGTAAAATCGTTATTGATAACTAATGATAAAGTAAGATTATCTTCGATTATTGATAAAACTCCATCAAGATTTTTTAATTCAAATATAAGATTTGCACTTATATTTTTAACATCAATCAATAACTTAGTATTAGTAGAAATTAATGATTTTAAATAATTGTTATCTCCACAGGCGATTTCTTTTCCTTCATCTATAATGAATATCTTAGAACAAAGTTGCTCAACTTCCTCCATGTAATGAGAAGTGTATATTATAGTTGTATTTTTATTTTGTGATAAATCTTTTAAAAATCTAAATATGTGATTTCTTGATTGTGGATCAATACCTACTGTGGGTTCATCGAGAATTAATATTTTTGGATGATGAAGTACAGCTATTGCTATATTTAATCTTCTTTTCATACCACTTGAAAGTTTCTTAACCTTCTTTAGCCTTACATCTGAAAGTCCGCATATATTTAAAGATTCATTAATACGTTCTTTTAATACTTTTCCCCTAAGTCCATATAAGGCTCCAAAGTATTCTAAATTATCGTAGGGTGTCAATGTTTCGATTATTGCAAGTTCCTGAGGAACTAATCCGATAATTGATTTTATTTTTGTAGGTTCATTTTTTAAGTCAAGACCATTAATCTCAATAGAACCGTTATTAGCTAACATAAGATTTGTAATTATATTAATTAATGTTGATTTACCAGCTCCATTTGGACCTATAAGCCCAAATATTTCACCTTCTTTTATAGAAAAATTAATATTATCTAGTACTAATTTATCATTAAATCTTTTTGTTATATTTTCTACTTTTATAATATCCATAAAAAAACCTCCCAAATAAATTTCTAATACTATAATAGAAAATTATGGGAGTTAAATCTATACCTTAAAGTAATTTAAAGAAATGACTTAAGTCATTATTTTATTTTTGAAAGCGAAGATAGCAAGTTGAGTTCTATCACGAAGGCTAAGTTTAGACAAGATAGAACTTATATTATTTTTTATAGTTCCTTCAGACAAAAATAAATCAGAGCTAATTTCTTTATTAGTAAGTCCAGTTGCGACCAGTTTTATAATAGATACTTCTTTATCAGATAAATTATATTTATTTAATATTTCGTAAGAGTCTATATTTTTTTCTTTAGAAATCACTTTAGAAGCAACATTTTTATCTAATACAATATTTCCAGAAAAGCTAGACCTAATACCTTCATATAAAACTTCATCAGAACTATCTTTTAGCAGATATCCTGATGCACCAAAGTTCATAGCATTTTTTATATATTCATCATCATTAAAAGTAGTAAGTATTAATACAGATATAGAATTATCATATTCCTTTATAAGACGAGTACCTAAAACACCATCACATAAACTCATCCTAATATCCATAAGAATTAAATCTACATTAGTATTTCTACAAAATTCTAAAGCTTCATAGCCATTAGAAACATCTCCTATTATATCTAAATCATTATAAGAACTAAGTATGATTTTTAAACCTTTTCGTATTAGTTTTTCATCGTCAACTATTAAAATTTTTATTTTATTCAATAAATTCACTCCTTATATTTTTAGGTAAAGATATACGAATTATAAAACCATCATTAGAAGAGTTAAATCCAACATCACCATTTAATTCATTAACTCTTTCTTTTATACTATGTAATCCGTTACCTTTACTTATATTTTGGCATCCATGTCCATTATCATTAATTGTAAGTATTAAATTAGTGTGATTAAAGGTTATAAATATATTAACTTTTGTTGCATTTGCATGTCTTGCACAATTTGATAAAGCTTCTTGTACAATTCTATATAAAGAAGTAGATTGAAGACTGGAAAGTGGCCAAGTATTTTTAGAGACTGTCATTTTAACATTAATATTTGTCATTTTAGAAAAGTTTTTTATCAATTCTTCTATTTTAAATAAACTTTGATAATTTTCATATTCTTCTGGTTTTAAAGAAGTAACAGCATGTCTAACTTCTTTAAAACTTTCTTTTACAAATTCTCTTAATTCATGTACTAAGTCTTTCAAATCTTTATTATAAAAAACTAGATTTTCAATAGCGCCAAGTTGAATTATAGTTGTAGATAAAGAATGGCCTACACTATCATGAATTTCTCTTGATATTCTATTTCGTTCTTTTAATATTGCTAACTCTTCAACAGATCTTATATATATTTCTAAATCAGAGTTTGATTTTTTTAATTCATCTTCAGATACTCTTAATTTATCATAAATATTTTGTGTGTTAATTTTATACATGTCTTCATTGTAAATATAAACACACAAAAATGATATTATACAAAGTATTAAAGTATGCTCAACAGATGTATAAAATGAGTTATTTAAATTAATTATAAAATAAGAAAATACAATTAATGATAAATATAAATATTTACGTGCTATTAATTTAGAAAAAGAAATATCAAGTATTAAAGGTATAAAGTAAAATACACTAAAATTATGCTCATAATTAGATAAATAAATTATTAATATAAACTCTAAAATACATGAAAATATTATGAATATTTTTTTGCTACTAAAGTTAAAGAATCTAATTTGGTTGTTAATTATAAATACTGAAATTAAAAGCAATACAAAGTTAGAAATAAAATTAAAATAATTTATGTAATTTATGATTATCATAAACAAAGATATATATCTAACTAATGTGGTTAAATTACGTTTATTCATGCAACCTCCTAAAAAAATGGCTTATCCTATTTAGGATAAGCTATTTTTTAGAATTACTCAAATGGATTTTTAGGAACTGTTAAAATATTATTAGTTTTGATTTGAGAGATTGTATTATTAAAAGAAGTTTTAGCATTATCTAATGGTAAATTTTCAATAGTAGATAAATCATTTTTATTAGAGATTGGAATTATTTCATAAACATCTCTACCAGAAACTCTATATTTATTTACCCAAGTAGGTATGAAATTAGCTTTAGATATATTGGTTTCATTAGTACCCATATTTTTAGTTATTTCAATTTCAGCCATAAGGCCATCTTCTGTAAAATCTGAACCAAGCAGTTCTTTTCTTTGATTACTTAGAAAATTTCCTAGGGAATAAATTACCAAAGTATCATGTTTACCATCTGTAGATTTTATCATCTCAACAGGTTGTACAACATGAGGGTGTGAACCTACTATAATATCAACACCAGCATCAGATAATTTCTGAGCTAACTTTACTTGAAACTCACTAGCTGTTCTTTGATATTCATTTCCCCAATGAATTATAACTATTTGTATATCTGTGCTACTAAGTTTATTTAAAGTTTTATTTATAGTATTAAATGCATTATCAACATTGTACATATCGAATATGTTCATTTTATCTTTAGATTTATTTGAAACAGCTATTCCATTTAAATATTTTATATTATTTTTTATTTCACCGTAAGAATAGGAAGTAATACCTAACTTTATATTATTTATATCTTTGATTAAATAGTTTGGGTCATTTTCATTTTCTATAGTACCAACTGTATCAAATCCTTTTTCTTTTGATATAGCTAGTGTTCTTTCAACACCTAAATCACCTTTATCAAAAGAATGATTATTAATAGTAGATAAAATATCAACTCCAGAAAACTTAAGTGCATCAACTAATGCATCAGGTGAATTAAAAGAAGGATAAGATGTGTAAGGAGTTGAAGGTCCTGCTAATGTAGTTTCTAAGTTAGCAATAGATAAATCTGAAGATTCTATGTATTTTTTTACATATTTAAAATTGTTAGCAAAAGAATACGATTTTGTGGATAAATCAAATTGTGCTTTAAGTTGAGGATTATGGACCATTATATCACCAACAGTATTTAAATATACCTTACTAATAGCTTCATTAGTATTTTTTATTATACTTTCATTTTGTGTTTTATTATATGAAATATTTTGATTTAGATTTTTGGTATTTTTAGAAAAATTTAATATTGAAATACTACTAGATAGTAGTAAGATGAATAATCCTAAAAATAAATTTTTAAATATTTTTTTTCTTTTAATTTTTTTGAATTTATTTTTTTCAGATCTAGACATACGAATTCCCCCTTATACATTAATATTAATATTAAAAATACAAATTTTCAATAACAAAAAAGAAAAGTTGTATATATAGTTATTTCAATGACAATAATTACTAAATAAAGAAAAAAATTAGGAGAACAAAAATGAATAACAAAGAAAAAGGTGATTTTGGTGAATTTGTCGCCTTAAAGTATTTAATGTCTAAAGGTGCTGAAATATTAGATAAAAACTATAAAATAAAAACTGGAGAAATTGATATAATAGCTAAACTAAACAATCAATTTATATTTGTTGAAGTGAAATCTAGAAGTAACTTGAAATATGGATATCCATCTGAATCAGTAAATAATAAAAAAATAAAAAAAATAACTAGTACTGCAAAGTACTATATTTTAAAAAATAATTTACACAATGAGTCTATAAGATTTGATGTTATAGAAATATATTTAAATGATAAAAAAATAAATCATATAGTTAATGCTTTTTAAAAAAATATATGACTTATAGCATATAAAATTTAATGGAGGAATTTAATGCTAAGTATAATTAATTCAAGTAATTTAATTGGAATAGAAGGTTTTTTAATAAAGGTTGAAGTTGATATAGCTAATGGTATTCCTTGTTTTAATATAGTAGGATTGGCAAGTACCGAAATTAAAGAATCTAGAGATAGGGTAAAATCAGCGATAATAAATAGTGGGTATAAGTTTCCAAATTCTAGGATAATAGTAAATTTATCACCTGCTGATATGAAGAAACAAGGTTCATTTCTTGATTTATCTATATGTATTGGAATACTTAAATCAGTAATAAAAAAGGATGAGAAATATTTAAATGAAAGTATGTTTGTTGGAGAGCTTTCATTAGATGGTAGCTTGAGAAAAGTTAGAGGTATTTTGCCAATAGTTATAGGAGCAAAGCAACAAGGAATAAAGCGAATTTTCATACCAATAGAAAACATAATAGAAAGTTCATTTATAGATGATATAGATATAATACCGATTAAGAGCTTAAAAGAATGTATAGAATTTTTAAATGGAAAATTAGATATAGAAAATAAGGGAATTATTGATTTAAATAAATTAAATATAAATAATAAAATAGTTAATTATGATGAAGATTTTGAAGATGTATCAGGCAATTATTTTGTTAAAAGAGGAGCAGAAATAGCAGCAGCAGGAAATCATAATTTACTAATGATAGGTCCTCCTGGTTCAGGAAAA
>JAVXLU010000055.1:7006-13736 GCA_036646635.1 Romboutsia sp. | reverse complement strand
TCATTTGTCTAATAAATATATTTTCGATTTTTTGTTCTTCATCTTTAATTTTTTGATTGTTTTGAAAATATAGGGTAGGATATACACTACATATCCTATTACCGTCATATAACCGATTACGACCAATTCGTCGTTTTGTGCGCTAAACAGATAAGGCCATAAAAAGCCGAACAGGCCAATTAGCAGCGTGATGTGAAATATTATCAGTAGCGCCTGTTTTCGGAGACTGCTATTGCTGGTCTTGTTCTGTGCTTTCTTTTTCATGGGTTGATTCTTTTTCTATGGTTACTACATCTAAGTCTTTATAATCTTTAAACAGCCATTTTATATCTTGTATTGCTTGATTTACTTGTTTATTATTTAAGTCATTAATAAAATATTCATGTCTCATCTCTTTATAATTATTATTTGTTAAAAAATTTTTAATCAGTGTAAGTGCAAATATATTGGGAATATTACTCTCATTTCCCTTTTTATATCCACTTTTTCTTGTATACAATCTCATTATATATCCTCCAATAATACATTATATTAGCACTATTAAAAGTATATATAATTTATAAACATTATATTACTATACTTTTTTCAACTTATATTTTAAGCTATCATACAAAAAAATACTCTTACAATTTTTATTGCAAGAGTACTTTTTTTATATAATTATGCAGATTTCTTTGTTATATTTCCAGTAGAGAAAACTGTTTTGCTTATTGTTAAGTATCCAGCTATTCCTCCAGCTACCGAACAAGCTAATCCTTTAAATATACCCATTTGCTTAACATTTAATGGTAACGGTAATATCATTGATATCACTGCACATATAGCAACTGTTATAACCATTGTTATTAATCCTATAGATAAAGCCATTAAAATTTTCTTATCTGGTAACATTGAAGCTATCTTATTGTTAACATTTTGAGGAACTGTAAACTTCTTATTCATATCCATCTTAGTAAGAGGAACTACGCAATACATAAGTATTATACCTAAAATGAATGTAGTCGCTCCTATATCTGCTAATATATCAAAAGTTTCAAACATCATATCTGGATGTCCTTTTTCCATTGCATAGAATATTAATGCATTTATTATTCCGTTTATTATTCCGTAGCCTATTAAACATTTTTCTAACATATAGCTCTTTAAAGTTAATTGTTTTTTCATAATTTACACCCTTTACTAATATATTTTGTCATTACTATATACCATGATATCAGTATAATAGTTTTTTTTAAAGTGAATTCAATTTAATCATATTGATATAAAATGATTAAATATAAGTATTCATTGTATTATTAATTAAATCCAAAGGTACAACAAAAATCCTCTATTCTTTATAATACAACCACTCTATCTCTTAATAAAAATTTTTATACTAGACATTATATATCATATAGTATAACCATTTATTTTATATTAAAATTAAATTTGTATCTTTATCATTATTTTCCACTATTATAATAATTTGAATTTATTAAATATTATCTATTAAAGGAGCATAGTTTTTATAAATATCAATTCACTAAAGAGGTATAACAATAGTAAACGTATCAATTAGAACTTTAAATAAAAATACTAAATTTATAAGATTTCAAGTTTAAATACCTGTTGTAATTTATTCTTCTAAACTAGAAAAGAGTATAACTGTATATATTGATAAAAGTAATTTTTTAAAATTATACATAAAGTTAAAAAGTGTGTATATTCTTTAGAATAATACACACTTTTAACTTTATTTATTAAATACTTTATTATGCTTTAAATACAGTATTTCCTTCTTTTATAGTTTCTACTATTTTTATATTTTTTATTTCAGTAACATCTACTTCAAGAGGACTCTTTTCTAATATTACTAAATCTGCATATTTACCTTCTTCTATCGTACCTTTTATATCTTCTTCAAAATATTGATGAGCTCCATTTATAGTTACTGCTCTTAATGCATCTATAACACTTATCTTTTGATCCTCACCTAATACTCTACCACTTTGAGTTTGTCTGTTAACAGCATTGTGTATTCCTAATAATTGGTTTGGTAACTTAACTGGTGGATCTTGATGTAATGTGAACTTTATACCTCTGTCTAAAGCTGATTTAGCTGGAGATATTTTTTGAGATCTTTCAGGTCCAAATACTGATTCATAGTGATAATCTCCCCAGAACCATACATGGTCTAAGAAGAATGTAGGTATTATTCCTAATTCTTTCATATCATCTAATTGATCTTCTCTTACAGTTTGGGCATGCACCATTACCGGTCTTAGATCTACTGTTTTTGGAGCTAATTCTAAAGCTTTTCTATAACATCTTATAAATTGATCTGCAGATGCATCTCCATTACAATGAACATTCGCTTGCCAGTTATTTTCTATACAAGTTTTGAAATATTCAGTAACTACTTCATCAGTTTGAGTTCCATATCCACAGTAATCTGCTGGTTGTCCTTCTGGAACTTCATAATATGGTTGAGTTAACCAAGCTGTTTTCCCTTGTGGAGAACCATCTAACCAAGTTTTTCCACCTAATAATTTATAATGATTGTTATATTCTCTCTTTGGAGTGCCTTCATTAGTTAATAATTGAGCTGTTACAGGTTGAACTGCTAATCCAACTATATCTATTAATAAAGAATTCATTTGACTTGCACCCATTAATAATTGATGATATCCAGTGTCAACACTTGCATCTTGAGCCGTAGTTACACCTAAAGAAGCATATAATTCTTGAGCTTTTCTGAAACTAGCTAATACTGATTCAAATGATGGAGGTGTTATAAGAGCTTGTTTAGATTTATCTAAGCAAGCGTTCTCTTCTAATATACCATTAGGTTCATTTGTATCTCCTACAGTTTGAACTACTCCACCTTCTGGAACTTCATAGTTATCACCAGAGTACCCTAATAACTCTAATCCTCTTGAATTAACAACTGCTATATGTCCTGAAGCATGAGTAGTCATTATTGGAACTTCTGAAGATATTTCATCTAAATCAAATTTTGTTGGGTGTAAGTTATCTTCAAATTTAGAGTTATCATATCCAAATCCAATTAACCATTCTCCATCTTTTTTAGGACTTTCAGCTAATGATTTTCTTAATGTTTCTTTATACTCTTCTTTACTATTAACTTCTTGTAATTGAACTAATAATAAAGTTTGTGATATTGCAACTATATGTCCATGAGGATCAACAAATCCCGGAACAACAGCTTTTCCTTCAAGATCAACTAATTCAGTTGTTTCATCTTTTAATGCTAAAACTTCATCATTAGTTCCAACTTTAGCTATTCTTCCTTCTTGAACTAAAATCGCTTGCATAACAGAGTTTTCTTCATTTACTGTAATCACTTTACCGTTAAAATAAATAGTCTTCTTCATAGTAGTATCTCCCTTATTATCTTTTATAGTAATTGTAATACGAGTACTATTTTCAATATATAAATTGAAAATAGTACAATTTATAGTAAATAGCTTTTATGCTATTTTTCCATCTTGATCTAATTTATATACTTCCCATCTTTTAACTTTAAATAAGACTTATGCAGTTACATTTATTCCTGAAAGTACAAATAATAATAAATCAACAGGTTCAAATACAACGCTTACACAAAATACTGCTAATGTTCCACATAACTAAAGTACCTAAATCTATTTCCATTGTTTGTAAAACTTTTTGGATGCCTAGTATAAAACCTA
The DNA here is from genome assembly GCA_036646635.1 of Romboutsia sp. Lineage (GTDB taxonomy): Bacteria > Bacillota > Clostridia > Peptostreptococcales > Peptostreptococcaceae > Faecalimicrobium. The sequence continues at coordinate 10,044 of JAVXLU010000055.1, read as the reverse complement.
ATGGTATACCAGCTAATCCATTAATAGGATTATTAATACCTTCTAATACATTGGCAAAATAAGCAGGTATATATAAGTAGATATATAAACATATACCTTTGTATTAATGAAAGTTCTATTTCTATAAATTTATTTGTTATTATTGCCGCGACTTAATCTATACCACTAAACTGAAATACTTCAAAATGATATTGATACTCTACCTATAATTTTCTTATTTGTATATTATCAATATAAACAACAAAAACAAGCTATCTGATTATATATAAATTGTAAAAATATTATAATTTATAAACTAATTAGTTTAAAATAATCTATTTAATAATTAGTGATTTAATATCTAATAGTGATTTAATATCTAAAATCAAAAACTATTAAAAATTGCTAATTATAAATATTAATATTTTACAATCTGTTAAATCTGATACCTTGTTATCTGTTATACATTATATATATTGCTCGCCAATTTAATTTGAGTGTATCAATCAACTTTATTATTGTCAAGATTTTTAATTAAATGATTTTAAAGTGATTTTTTTAATCACTTAATTCACTTAATTTATTTACTAAAGTCTCCATTTAGTATTTTTATATATGATAGCAATTGTTGTATTCTTTCTATTACATCTTCCTTCTTATTCACAAGTGAATTTCTTTCAATATTCCATAATTGATTAAAAAACTTTTTGAAAATTGCATCTAGTTTCATATCTTTTATCAACAGATATTTACCTAGATCAATATCATCTTCTATTTTTATAAAACTTGTATTTTTAGATATCCAAATAGATGGATTAGTATTATTTTTAAAGTCAGTAATTAAATTTCCATCCATTAACTTTATATCTATATTTTTATTTTGACTAAATAATTTTTCCATATATTCTATATGTTTCTGTCTTTGTGGAAGTGTTAGTGTTATAGGAGTATTAAAAAAACTCATATTGCCTGTTGATATATAGTCTCTAAGCCCAGCTTCATACATAAATACTTTTATATCCGATTTATATGTTGCATTTTGAAGAACCGTATCTATTTGATTCAATTCTCTCATAACATTCTCTGAATCACCAAATACCATCTTACCTATTTCTAAAAATAATTCTGATGGCATAAATAACTCATTTACTTTTCCCATTACTAGCTCTATTTCTTTACTTATTATATATTGAATATAATTTTTATCTAATATGATTTCCTTTGATGATTTATTATTGAATGTTATGGTAGATTTATTATGTAATATATTTTCTAATGTATCATACATATCATCTACTACATCTTTATTTTTAGATGTATTTGTAAATATACATCTATTATCATCACCGTATAAAGCACTATGAACAAATTTATCCTTAACTACGGTTATCAATGAATATGGTGAAAACTTACAACTATACATTTCAAATTTTTGTGTATTATAATTAGTAAGCATATTAATAAATAGTATCATATCAAATATTATATCTTTTATTACATTTTCATCAAAACTTACTAAAAACTTAATTTTAGACTTTTTATTTAAATGTTTTTTAGGAATTCCTTTTCTTATAGCCGCTAAGTGTATTTTATCCTCCTTATTAAGAGAAAATAGATTAGCGATTACAATTGAGTCTATATCATCTTTTTCATTTGTTAAAGTTTTAAATTCTGTATCTAAATATTTCTTAATCAAACTAGGATTTACACATAAAATACTATTTTCGTCTTCTCCTTGTTTATTGGTAATACTTTTCTTATTAAGCTTATTGACACTAAAAGTATATGCTTTATTAAGATTATTTTCTATAGCTTTCTTTAAGATTTCTTCCTTTTCTTTATGATCATCACTATATATTTTAACTTCAAAGTATTCTATCATATCATTTATAGCTGAGTTACTAGATGATTCTATAATAAAATTTGCGGTTTTTTTACATATAATTTTTATATTTTTTGAAGCAGGTACCATTATAGAATTAATCCACTTACTAATATATGAAACATCATAACCTAATTCAACTGCTAAAGAATAGTTTTTTTGTTCTGAAAAGTGAATTAATTTTTCTATTAATTTACCAAATTCTTTTTCCATCATATTCCTCCAAATTTCATTCTTTAATCTTAATATCTACCATTATATTGTATTCTTTCATGATATCATATTTTATTTTTTGACACAACTTGAAAAAAAATGATTTTTTTTAGGGTAAATGATTCACGTGTATCAAATTTACTCATTTGCATACTATTTTCAACCTATGTTATTGTTAGTATATCCTTGTTATATAATTTTAAAATAAATTTGTAATGATTTTTTTTTAAAATTAAATTATTATAATGATTATAAATTATTACTGAAATAATTTCATTGTATTTATTTTTTAATAATTTGTAATTATTCTGATTTTGTTATAACACTTATATATTTTTGTATTGCTCGCCACAATATAAACAATCTAAGGAGATATTTATTATGAATAATGCTAATAGTAAAAAACCATTCTTTTATGGTTGGGTTATCGTAGCTGCATGTATGCTTATTCAAGCAGTACCTTTTGGTATAGCAGCTAATGTTCAGCCACAATTTACAAGCTTCGTTATGAAAGGCGAAGGATTTAGTTTAACTCAATTTTCACTAGTATTTACATTAGGAACTATAGTTTCTGCTGTATGTTCACCATTTATAGGAAATTTATTCTCTAAACCTAAATTAAATGTAAAATTATTTTACGTTTTAGGTGGAATACTTTCTGGTGGTGGATTCTTACTATTCTCTTTTGCAAAAGGTAATATCTATGCATACTATGGAATATCAGCTTTAGTTCAAGTTGGTACTGCAATAATATCTGCAATAGGGGTTCCTATGCTTGTAAATAGTTGGTTTAAAGAAAACAAAGGTATGGCAATGGGTCTTGCTTTCTCTGGTGGAGGTCTAGGTAATATATTCCTTCAACAAATAGCAGCTAAACTTCTTAATAATCCTGAAATCGGATACCAAGGTGCTTACTTTATATTCGGTATAATATCAATTGCTGTTTCTGTACCAGTAGCATTAT
>JAVXLU010000055.1:1872-6906 GCA_036646635.1 Romboutsia sp. | reverse complement strand
TATTCTTCGCAACAGGATTTGCATTAGGTTCTTCAGTATTTGGAGTTATAGTTGACAATACTGGATTTTCAACAGCATGGATAATAACTGCCATATTTGCTGCTATAGCTTATGGATTATTATTACTTTCTACTTCAAAAATAATGAGCCTAAATAAAGAAAATAATGTTACAGAAACTAAAAGGATAATTTAAATAAATTAATATTTTTTAAGCTTGATTTTTATATCAAGCTCAAAGCCACTCTTGACTAAGAGTGGCTTTTTTATTTTTTAAAAATAAATTTAGCTAATGCTATAAACCATAAATATAGTTTATAATATCGATATTACTTTTGATTATTATTACAATAAATATTGATAGATTCACTTAAAAACTGTGCTAATCCATCACCATAATTATCAATATTTTTAGTAAATCTTTCATCCGCTACATACATAAGAGCTAATCCTCTAAATATTTCAATAGTGCAATTATAGAAGTTATTATTTATGTGATTTCTCCACTTTTCAACTAGTTCCTGAACTTCATCATCAGATGGATTTTTATCCATTAGATCAGCTAACTTTTCATATATTACATCCGCTTCACGCATTATATTTTCCCAGTCATTCTTTGAATATTTAGATGTTTTTTCTTTACTTTCTTTATAGGCATTCGATTTACCATACTTTTTTTCTACTTCTTCTTTATATTTTTCTTGGTGCTTTTTAACTTCTTCATAACTAAATGGTTTAAAATTTTTCTTATTCATAATATTTCCTCCTAAATTAACAATAGTATTATCTATCGATTCTATTATTTTATCTAATCTATTTTTCTTTTCTAGTATAAGATTCCTTTGTACCTTTAAAGCTTCTTCTCTATCAAAATTTTTATCATCTAATATTTTCTTTATCTCTTGAAGTGAAAATTCTAATTCCTTAAAAACTAATATTTGATATAATCTAGCAATATCCTCATCATTATATATTCTATAGTTTGAATCAGTTCTTTTACTCGGCACCAAAAGTTCTATCTTATCATAATGGTGCAACATTCTAACACTTACACCCGTTAATTTTGAAATTTCATTTATCATATACATATCATTCACATCCTAAAAAATTTTCGTATAAAAACTTCAAATATTTAATACGCTAGATAGCTACTATAATTAAATATATAAATAAAATCAACATAAACTATTAATCCCAAAAATCTTTTATTTCATCTATGATTTCATCATATGAAAGTAACGTTGCCTCAACTATTGATTTTCCGGTTTTTTCTAAATAATATTTTACCATATAATATCCACAGGCATATCCTGCACAGTAAGGTAAACCGACCGGAAAATAACCTTGTATTTGAGCCATTTCATCTCCATAAAGATATGCTGTTATATTTTCAAATCCAGTTGTATTCAATCCTTCCTTGATTATAGGTTTTATATAGTCATTTAATTCATTAATATTAGTTTTACTAACCCAAGGACCCACCATATGATCTCCAAACATCCATGTAGCGAAATTTTCTGCAAGACCTTCATTTATCATCATTTCTTGTAAAGTTATATCATTACTCCACTTTATAAATTGGAATCTAATATTATGATTACATTCATGAGCTAATGCTACTGGAAGTCTAGAAATAGTATACTCATTTGGAACTAAAGATAAAAATATATATCCAGGGATTCCACCATCACCACAATATCCTTCATTCAATATTGTATATGGACTATCTGGGTTTGCTAATAATATAGAATATTTATAATCATTAACCTTTAGTTTATATCCACCTTCAATAAAAAAATTTATTGATTTTTTGATTATATCTGTGCACGTATTCCATATGCTATTGTTTGATAATATATTTATTTTTTCCTCTTGAGTTAAGTCTATTGATTTTGGCGATAAGAAACCTAGCATATCACTAGCCATAACTACATCATATCCATATTCTTTCTTTGATTTTATAGGAACATTCATACATTTCCATTTAAACTCAAAAGGTTTCATCATTTCATACCTATATATATCATCCTTTTTATCAATAGGTGCATTCATTATTTTTTTATAAATTTCATCAGAACGAACTTCTAAAATATTCATTTTATCATCTCCTTTAATATAAATCATAAGGTATAACATAATGTTATAGTCAATATATAAATTTTCTACAAAAGCTATCATTTATAAGTATCAATCTTACATTACAATTTAATCTTATAATAATCAAAAAAATCCCCTAAAAGGGGATTTTTTATAATGATATTATCATATTCATAAGTTGATTATTTCTTTTTATAAACTCTTCTAATTCTTTAGGCTCTAACTCCTTGTTAGCAAGTAGTGCTATATCTACTATTTGATTACAAGTTAAAGATACTTGCTCTTTCTTATCTTCATTATCTTTTAAATATACAAGCTTTTTAATTATAGGACTGTTATCATTGATAACTAAAGTCTTTTCTTCTTCAAAACTCATTCCAAAGTCCATACCTGCAAATTGAGATTTCATCTCAGCCATTCTTCTTGATTGCTCTGATACTAATATTATAGCTGAAGTATCTTCACTCTTTAAACTTTCTACAGAGTAAGTTTTAATTCTTTCTCCAACTACCTCTTTAAATAAGTTTTCTATATACGTTCTTTGCTCTTGATTTTCTTCGCTATTTTCATTTTTTAATACATCTGATAAATCAGCATCTATTCTATTAAACTTAACACCTTGATTTTTAAATTCAATCATTGATATAAAATGATTATCTATTGTAGACTCTAATACTACTGCATCTAAATCATAATCTTTAAATAATTTTATATATTGTGATTGTTGCTCTTCATTACTTGCATAGAATACCTTGTTTTCATGCTTTTCTTTACATTTTTCTAAATAATCATTAAGCGTTATATATTCTGAATTTATAGTTTTAAATAATATACATTCTTTTACTTTATCATAGAATCCTTCATCTTTTAAACATCCAAATTTTATAAATACTTGTATATCATCCCAGAACTTTTCATAGTTTTCTTTTTCATTTTTATTTAATGATTTTAACTTATCTGCAACTTTTTTAACTATATGCTTAGAAATTTTGCTTACATCTTTATCATTTTGTAAGAAACTTCTAGATACATTTAAAGGTAACTCTGGACAATCTATAACACCTTTTAATAATAATAAGAATTCTGGTACGACTTCTTTTATATTATCAGCTATGAATACTTGATTGTTATATAACTTAACTTTACCTTCTACAAGTTCAAATTCATTTTTTAATTTAGGGAAGTATAATATTCCTTTTAAATTAAATGGATAATCCACATTTAAATGTATCCAGAATAATGGTTCATCAAATGTTTTGAATACTTTTCTGTATAATTCTTTGTATTCTTCATCTGTACAATCCTTTGGTGACTTTAACCATAAAGGATATGTATCATTTATAGGTTTTGGTTCTGTTACTTCATCGTTTTCTGTTTCACTATTTGAATCTTCATTATTCTCTGCCTTAACTTCTTCTTCGTTATTAGTATTTAAATAAATTTCTACTGGTAAGAATGAACAGTATTTATCAATTATATCTCTTACTGTATATTCTTCTAAAAATTCATTGCTGTCTTCTTCTAAGAATAATGTAATAGTTGTTCCTCTCGTAGTTCTACTATCAGATTCTTTTATTTCAAACTCCGTTCCACCTTCACTTATCCATCTTACTGGTTTAGCATCTTCTTTATAAGATAACGTATCTATTTGTACTTTACTAGATACCATAAAAGATGAATAGAATCCTAATCCAAAGTGACCTATTATATCATTTTCTTCATTCATTTTATCTTTATATGTGTTAAAGAAATCTTCTGCACCTGAGAATGCAACTTGATTTATATATTTATTTACTTCTTCATCTGTCATACCTATACCGTTATCTTCAAATATAAGTGTTGAGTTTTCTTTATCTATTGATACATTTATTTTGAATTGTTCATCTTTATTACCTTCTATTTCCCCTAGTGAAATTAGCTTTTTATACTTATTTACTGCATCACAACTGTTACTTATAAGCTCTCTGATGAATATATCTTTATCAGAATATAGCCATTTCTTTATTATTGGAAAAATATTTTCAGTATGTATCGATATGTTACCTTTTTGATTCATTTTTTATATCCTCCTAGTTATAAGTAAAATTTTAGGGCTAACCCTTAATAATTAATATTGTAACACTTTTGTTAGCAGTGTCAAGTATAGAGTGCTAATTTTTATTTTTAATAGTTTAAAATATGAAATTCACGATGTTAGTGCATAATTGTTTATTATCGACATTGTCTATATTTCACCACTTACTTCATTTAACATATTAAATACCAAATTAGCTGAATTATTTGCTGCTCTTTCTGCAAAATTACTTTGTATCTGTTATATTTAGTTTTTCTTTGATAAGATTTATTTCTATAGGCATTGCACCTATTATCCCTATTGTTTTCAAGTAAAATCCCCCTTTTAATCATAAATTAAGTTTATTTTCTAAAACTGATAATATGTATGGAGATTTAAATTCTTTAGCTAATATATCCATATATACTTCATCATATTTATTACATCCAATAATTTTAGCTTCTCTTAATCTTCCAACTTCTTTAAATCCAACTTTGCTATAGCATTTTATTGCTTGATTGTTAAATGAATATACTTTAAGGTATATATTATTTAGATTTAATAAATTAAATCCGAAATCTAATAATAAACTTAATGCTTCATTACCATATCCATTTCCCCAACTCTCTTTGTCTCCTATAAATATTCCTACCTCACCAACTCTATTGATATAATCTAACTTTGGAAAACCAACATTTCCAATAACTTGATTTGTTTCTTTAAGTATAATAGCAAAGTTAAACTGTGCTTTTGATAACCTCTCTAATGCATTTTTTTCAGATTCTTCATCAATTAACATATTTGCAAATGTCATACCTATAGCAACATCCATATCATTTACCCATTCTGTATATTTAGCATAATCATTTTTATTAATTGGAGATAA
>JAVXLU010000055.1:0-1772 GCA_036646635.1 Romboutsia sp. | reverse complement strand
CTTCCTATGAAACAGACTTTAACCTCTATTTTCTTATATTTTTAAAATATAGTATATTGATACATAATATCAACATACTATATTTTTCATTAAATATTATCCGAAATATTTTACTCCACTTTCAAATATCTTCTGATCTTTTTCACCTAAAATATTCTTTATAACATTTTCTCCAACTCTTTCAGAGTGACCCATCTTGCCAAGTATTCTACCATCTAAACTAGTAATACCTTCAACTCCATAGAACGAACCATTTGGGTTGAACTCTATATCATAAGTAGGATTATTATCAAAATCTACATATTGAGTAGCTATTTGTCCATTAGCTATTAACTGCTTCATAACATCTTCACTAGCAACAAATCTACCTTCTCCATGAGATACAGCTATACTATGTGTATCCCCTACTTCTGTTGCTGATAACCACGGTGATTTATTTGATGATATTCTAGTTCTTATTATTTTAGATTGATGCCTACCTATATTATTATAAGTAAGTGTTGGTGCATTTTCATCTGTATCTCTTATTTCTCCAAATGGTACTAATCCAAGTTTTATAAGTGCTTGGAATCCGTTACATATACCTAGCATTAATCCATCTTGTTTAGTTAAAAACTCTTGTACTGCGTCTGCTACTTTTGGATTTCTAAATACTGTCGCCATAAATTTAGCTGATCCATCTGGCTCATCCCCTGCACTAAATCCACCTGGTAACATTATTATCTGAGATCTTTTTATTTCTTTTACTATAGAATCTATAGAATCTTCTATATCTTTATATATTAGATTTTTAAATACTTTTATAGTGGCCTCTGCTCCAGCTTTTTCAAAAGCTCTCGCAGAATCATATTCACAGTTAGTCCCTGGGAATGCTGGTACAAATACTCTCGGTTTAACTATGCTTATAGATGATTTTTTAGTTTCTCCTTGATTTATGAAGTTTATTGTATCTATCTTTTCCTTAAGTGTTTTAACTTTCGTTGGGAATATTGGCTCTAGAGTTTCACAATGAGCTTTGTATAATTCCTCTAGTGTTATTTCTTCATTTTCTATAATTATACTTGGATTTTGTGTTGTAGCTCCAAGTACTATATAGTTATATCCATCTAATATATCTAAATTTTCATCTTTCAATTCTAATACTATATTTCCATAGTTAGCTTCAAATAAATCTTCTATTCCTTCATTGAATTTAAATCCTATTTTATTACCAAATGCCATCTTACTTATAGCTTCACATACTCCACCAAATCCTAGTGCATATGTTGATAACACCTGCTTATTGTGTATAAGTTGAGTAACTTTATCTAAGTTTTTCTTTAATAAATCAAAGTGTACTACATCATTTTCTAATCTATCTGTGCATAACATCACAACTTGTGAATTAGTTTTCTTAAATTCTGGTGATACTACGTGTTTTGCATCAACAGTATCCACAGCAAATGATACTAATGTTGGTGGAACATCTATATCTTTGAATGTTCCTGACATACTATCTTTACCACCTATTGCTGGTATTTCTAATTTATTTTGAGCATAATATGCACCTAAAAGTGCTGCAAATGGTTTACCCCACTTAGTTGGATTATCCCCTAATTTCTCAAAATACTCTTGTAATGTAAGTCTTATTGTACTATAATTACCCCCAATAGCCACAACTTTACACACAGATTCTACTACTGCATATAATGCACCATGGAATGGACTCCATTTTCCGATTTTAGGATTATATCCATAAGTCATTATTGTTGAAGTATTAGTTTCTCCTCCAA
>JAVXLU010000054.1:8967-14077 GCA_036646635.1 Romboutsia sp. | reverse complement strand
GTTGGAGTTTTATTATTGAAAAATTTAACTAGCACAACGAGTTAATTATAATAGAGGTAGCCTAGAGAGTATATGTCTAAACATAGCAAGATATATATGAGAATTTAAAAATGCAATTATAAAATTCAGGAAAATCATTAGCAGTATTATTTGGGTATTTATTGTTGTATGTTTTAAAAGAAAATAGTGTAAGAGAATCTAAGTATCAAGATTTATTATATGAATTAACAGATTTGCTTCCAGAGATTAAAAAAGACATATCAAGTATTAAAGAATTATTAAAAAGGTAGTATACAAAAATAAAATATTATCAAAAAAGATACTAAGTTTCAAATTAGTATCTTTTTTGATGAAAAACTATTTATAGGGTTTACTTTCTATTTATTTCTTTCTTTTTAATTAAAGGGGGATTTATCTTGGAACAACTTTATAACTATATTAAAAACTTTACAAATGGGGATATGAGTGCTTTTGTACTCATATTAGAAAAGTTTGAACCACAAATAAATAAATTTCAAAGAAATAGTGTGTATGAGGATATGAATAGTGATTTAACATTGTTTATGTTTAATTTATTGAATAAGGTACCTTTGGAAAAGGAGTGTTTTAAGGAAGATAAATATATTATTTCATATATAAGCAAATCATTAAGACACCAATATATTTATTTGAATAAAACTAATTACAAAATAGTAATAAATGAAGGGGAATTAGAAGAAAATTGTATTAAAAGTAGTGATTATAATTATTTTAGTAATTTAACCTATATACAAAAAATGTTGTTATCCGAGTAGATATAATAAAAATTAGCACACAAATACAAAATAATATGTTAAAATATGGTAATATGTATGAGTATTATATAATATTTAATTAAATCGAGTATAAGGGGGAATATTAAAAAGAAATTATGGATAAGAGAATAAAAAAACAACTAGCGTTAGTATTAGCATGTATCTTAACTAGTGGAACTTTATTAAATAGTACAGTAGCTTACGCAGAAGTTAATGAAGAGATAGTGTTAGATGAAAAAACAATATCAGATTCATTAGAATTCGATGAAGAGAAAAAGAGTATAAAAAAAGGTAAGGTAACAACAGCTTCCTTAAATGTAAGAAAATCAGCATCATCTAGTAGTGCTAAAATTGGATCATTAAAAAAAGATTCAATGGTACAAATAGAAAGTACATCTAATGGTTGGCATAAAATAAAGTATAAAAATGGATACGGATATGTGAGTTCACAATACATATCTATTGTAAATGATTCCAATGATGGTGGTTCTCAACCAGAGCCAATAATCAAAAAAGGAAAAGTAAACACAAGCACGCTTAATGTAAGAAGCAAAGCATCAGCAAGTGGTACAAAATTAGGAAGTTTATCAAAAGGAACGATAGTAGAAATAGTAAAAATTGAAAGTAACGGATGGTACAAAATAAAGTACAAAAATGGATATGGATATGTAAGTAAAGAATACATAACAGATGAAGGTTCAGGTGGTGGTGGAGGCTCTCAACCAGAGCCAATAATCAAAAAAGGAAAAGTAAACACAAGCACGCTTAATGTAAGAAGCAAAGCATCAGCAAGTGGTACAAAATTAGGAAGTTTATCAAAAGGAACGATAGTAGAAATAGTAAAAATTGAAAGTAACGGATGGTACAAAATAAAGTACAAAAATGGATATGGATATGTAAGTAAAGAATACATAACAGACGAAGGTTCAGGTGGTGGTGGTTCTCAACCAGAGCCGATAATCAAAAAAGGAAAAGTAAACACAAGCACGCTTAATGTAAGAAGCAAGGCATCAGCAAGTGGTACAAAATTAGGAAGTTTATCAAAAGGAACGATAGTAGAAATAGTAAAAATTGAAAGTAACGGATGGTACAAAATAAAGTACAAAAATGGATATGGATATGTAAGTAAAGAATACATAACAGACGAAGGTTCAGATGATGGCGGTTCAGGAGATAGAGTATTTCAAAATCCTGCAGGTTATATTCAATTAAAAGATAAGATAACTGTAAGTGGTGCAGGTAAAAACTTAGTTTCAGGCACTATGGGACTTAGAGTTGCTAAAGTTCAAAGAAAGTTAGGAATGGGATATGTTTGGGAAACTATAGGACCTCAAACTATTTCTAAGGTAAAGATATTCCAACAAAAGAATGGGTTAAAAGCTACAGGTGTAGTAGATTTAACTACATGGAAAAAAATGGGGTTTAGTGAGTCTGAATGGTATTCTATAGATGCTTATGTAACGCCAGTAAAAACAACACGTAAATCAACTAAAAAAGATATTATTGAGCAGATGATAAGAACAGCAGAAACCTATTTAGGAACAGAATATGTTGTTGGTGCATCTGGAGTTCCTGGTAGTGGAATAGATTGTAGTGGCTTAGTAATACAGTCTATGTACTCTGTAGGAATAGATCCAGCTCCTGTAAGTGTAACTCGTCATACACAACCAGGATACGAATATGAGTCTAGAAATTTATGGAATTTGCCTACATTAAAGACTGTAAGTACTCCACAAAGAGGAGATCTTGTTTTTTATAAAAGTACTTCAGGAACAATTATTCACGTTGCTATATACCTTGGAAATAATCAAGTTATAGAGTCTTGGCCAGAAAAAGTTGTTAAGTGGCCATTGATACATCCACAAAGACCTTTGATAAAAGGATATAAAAGAGTAATAGGCTAGCAGATGAAAGCTTGGAGTTAAAGACTTCAAGCTTTTTACTTACTAGCCTATTACATTAGTTTTGATGTTGTTGGAAAGTATGTGCAATATATTAATATAAACATATACAAAAATGAGATAAAACATTACTAAATGACTTTGAAGTATTCAAAAGGTAAAGTATACAGCGAAATATATAGGAAGGTATTTAGCAAGGGCAGATATATCTGAATACAGAATAATAGACTATGATGGTAAAAGTGTAACATTTTAATATGAGAATAAAGAGCCTAAAGAACGAATTCCTGTTAAAATAAACGTGCTGTATTTTATAGTAAAACTAGTACACCATATACACCCGAAGGGGTTTAGGTCTGTAAGGATGTATAGCATATATTTTTCCATCAGATCAATCATTGCTAAAAATGCTTTATCTAGCAAGTCAAAGTATAATGAAAAAGTGGACTATGAGATATAGAAATTGGGATAGTATGAGGCTGTGAAAGTTTTTCTGTAAATAGCTTTCTATGATAATTTTGTTAAGGGGTAGATATAGTAATAAATTGTATATGCCTTAATTTAACATAAATCCTATTTAATTGTATGTTAAGCACACCTCATGAAAAGGTGTTTTTTGAACATTTATTTATATACCTATTATAGCCTTCTTTCATACATTATAGACAATTCTCCATAAACTTTACCCCAATTTCTTATAGGCATAGTCCATTTTTTGTTGCTTCAAATGTAGCTAAATATAAGGCTTTAAGTAAGGATACATCACTTGGAAATACACTACGTTGGCGATTTAATCGGCGATAGCTACTATTGAGACTTTTAATAGTATTTGGATAATGACTCTGCCATTTTTCCGTTATTTCAAACATTATCAAGTATCCTTGTTCTTCAGTAGCAGCATGATAAATTAATTTTAAGTCCTTAGCAAATTCCTTTTTATGCTTATCTTATACATGTTTAAGAGTGTTACGTACCTGATGAACTATACATCTTTGGTATTCAGTATTTAGAAAAGCTACGCTTATAGATTCCTTTATTCCTGTAAGTCCATCTGCATATAGGATAAGATATCTTTGACACCTCTATTCTTCAATTCATTTAGAACCCCTAACCAGTACTTGCTACTTTCATTTTCACCAATTTGAATGCTTAAAACTTCTTTTTTACCATCCTCATTAATTCCTAAAATAATATACGCTGCAAATTTTTTAATTACATGATTATCTCGTACTGAAAAATGTATAGCATCAATAAATAATATAGGATAGACCTCACTCAGCGGACGCTGTTGCCAATCATGTATTTGAGGAAGCAACCTATCGGTTATATCACAAACCATGGCTTCACTAATTTCAAACCCATAAATATCGTAAACTTGTTCTGAAATTTGACGCGTTGACAGACCTTTAGCATACATAGAAATTATTTTTTCTTCAATTTTGAGATATATATTTTTGTCTTTTTCTTACTAGTTGATGTTCGAATGCTCCATCACGGTCTTGAGGTACATCAATTTCTAATTGGCCATACTTAATTCGTACCAATTTTGATTTATTGCCATTTCTAGCATTAGAAGATTCGTTTCTTTCATATGGTTCGTAACCTAAGTGGTTATCTAATTCTGCTTTAAGCATATTTTCTATAGTACCACCTAGTAAATTTTTTAATGCATCTTGAATATCTTCAGCACTTTGAATATCATATTCTTTCAATTAAACCTGCTATTATATTTCTTTTTCCTTCACTGAATTTTTCTTTTCTTTTTCCCATAATAAAATAGCTTTCTATAATAATTTAATATTATAGAAAGCTATTTTATTTTATATTTACAGACTTTTTCACACACGCAAATTTGTCGGATTTTATAGATTTACCATTTTTGAGTTAAATACCCATATAATGAATATTTAACTAATTATAATATATCTAATAATTAAATAGCATTGCTCTATAGCACAAATTAATTTACACTCTCATTTGTAATTATAGTTGAGTTATGTTCATATCTTTTAGTTCTTTACTTAACTCATCAATATCTTTAAATATCCTTTTTCCTATAAACTCAGTTTTTAACGCCTTATAACCTGCTTCTACAACATCATTATCACAAAGTCATCCTTTCTTACTTAAGGAATGTTGTATATTAAACTCTTTTAATACCTCATCTATTATCCTATTTTTAAATTCATTACCTCTATTAGTATTAAATACTTTAGCCTTAGTTAGATTTATATTTTTATTAATAAATAACATAGCAGTTTTCATTAACCAATAATAGAATTAATAAAAAACAAATTATAATGTTTACAATTTTAATTTCAAGTTCTTTGTATTATATGAAATCTAAAATCTAGATTTACAAATACTTAGAATAAGGGGAAATCTAAAATGATAAAAGAAGTACAAAGTGAGGAA
>JAVXLU010000054.1:0-8867 GCA_036646635.1 Romboutsia sp. | reverse complement strand
TAGGACCTACAACATGGAATAAGCTATTTAGTTCATCAGCTATACCAAATACTGACGATGGAGATACTGGTAGTGGTATCTTATGGGAAAATGGAAAACTATCTAGCTCAGGGTTTAGGTTTATAAAGGGCATGGAAGGATTCGCACCTAGTAAGTATCAAGATCCTGCTGGATATTGGACTATTGCATATGGTGTTACATTACATGGTGAAGCTAGTATTTACAATCAATTGGTTAAAGAGTCTCCTATTAGCGAAGAAAGAGGAGCTCGCGTAAGCTATGACCTTAAGAATCAAAACTATGGTATAAAGATACTTAATAGGGTAAAAGAATTAGGATGTACAAAACAATATCAATTTGATGCATTATGTTCTCTTGCATACAATTGTGGATATGGAGTTGTTACAGGAACAAATAGTTTAATGGCTGCAATTATACAAAACCCAACAAATGAAACTAAAATCAGACCCATTTGGGAGAAATTTTACGTTACATCAGGAGGTACTCAATTACCTGGACTAGTAGCTCGTAGAAAAGAAGAATGTAATATGTTTTTTAATAAAAAATTCCAAATTAGGAGTATAGCTAAAATAAATTCAAGTGGAAATCTAAGTGGAACAGTTATAGAAAATAATGGCAATGGATGGTTGCCACAAATATAAAAGTATGGTAAAAGGAACCTAAAAAAATAAATTAGAATGTTTACAATTTTAACATGAAGTTCTTTTTATTATATGAAGTCTAGATTTATAAATACTTAGAATAAGGGGAAATCTAAAATGATAAAAGAAGTACAAAGTGAGGAAATAGTAACATTTACAACATACACAAGACCAATATATCTAACAAGTCCACAAATGTATGGAGAGGATGTTAAAGATGTTCAAAGAAGATTAAATGAATTGAATTATAATTCAGGAACAGTAGATGGATATTTTGGTCCATCAGGAGATAAGGCAGTTAGGGTATTCCAAGGTAAAAATGGACTATCAGTAGATGGATTAGTAGGACCTACAACATGGAATAAGCTATTTAGTTCATCAGCTATACCAAATACTGATTCAGAGTATAAAAGACCAATATATTTAACAAACCCACAAATGTATGGTGAAGATGTTAAATATGTTCAAAGAAGATTAAATGAATTAAAATATAATGCGGGAACGGTAGATGGATATTTTGGTCCATCAGGAGATAAGGCAGTTAGGGCATTCCAAGGTAAAAATGGACTATCAGTAGATGGATCAGTAGGACCTACAACATGGAATAAGCTATTTAGTTCATCAGCTATACCAAATACTGATGATGGAGGAAATATCGGAATACCAAAAATCACTAATGCACACGGTACTTTCTCTATGCCAACATATGGCAAGGTAACTGCAGGATATCCTTATTACAATAGTGGTGGAAAGCATAATGGTGTAGACATTGCAAATTCTAGTGGAACTCCAATATATGCGATGAGGGCAGGTACAGTCGTTAAATCAGGTTTTTATAGCGGAGGAGGTATGGAAACATATGGAAATGTTATATTTATAGACCATGGAAATGGTATTCAGACAAGATATGCACATAATAGCCAACTAATTGTAAAAGTTGGAAATGTGGTTTCTGAAGGTCAACTAATCGCAAAAATGGGAACTACAGGTAATTCAACAGGTAATCACTTACATTTTGAAGTACTTAAGGATGGGGTTAGAACACATCCAGCACCTAGTCTTAAATATGGGGATACTGTTTCATATTTTGCACCAAGAATAATAGATTAGCAAGTGATTGATTATTAGGATGAGATATATTTAAAAATATTACCAGATTTGATTTAACATGATTAATCCTCAAAGGTTCTAGATATTAATACTCTAGAACCTTTGAACTATTTATAATTAATTATAGAATTCTTTTATTGTTATAGTAATAAAAATATCTTACTATTTTTAAGTGTTTTGCTATATATTTTTGTTTGATATACTCAATATGGGTCTGAGTAAAAAATTCTTTTATAAGGAAAATCGTTTGTAATACTTATGGCTTTATCTAAAAGCATCATATATCTATTTTAAATTAGGTTTATCGGATACAGTGAATGATACAGTTTCTCCATTAATACATCCACAAATACCTTTGATAAAAGAGTAATAGGGTAGTAGATGAAAGCTTGGAGTTAATACTTTAAGCTTGTTGAGTATAGCTATATTTTGTTTATGTATAAAAAAGTTCAAAATAGAATGTTGACATTTTTTATATATAAATGTAATATATTATTTATAAATTAAAACTAAATAAAAAAGCTTCATCAATACATTCTTATAAAATGTCGCCAAACATTTTATAAGATAAAACCTACAAACTGCTACAACAGTTGGTAAGAGTCGTAAAGACAAAGCTCTTAATCACTTATTAATTTAATTAATAAATAGATATTATCAAATAATTAGATATTTGACAAGTCTTTTAAGAGTATTTTATATATATTTTTTGAAAAATAATATATAATTCAAACGAATCGTACAGCCTGTCCAGTTTTGGGACGGGCTTTTTTTAATTCCTAAAGTATTAGTAGACTAAAAAACTACTAAAGGGCTGCTACAGTTCTAATTAGATACTGCTCATAAGATTTATCTTAACAAAGATAAGTTGTTTTTCTTAATGTGTAAGTCTAAAAGTAGAGTTGCTTATAACTAAAATAAGAGTCCTTACTGTATTTAGGCAGGTAGGAAGTCCTTAGTAAGACTATAAACTAGGGTGTCTAATAAGATAGCACCAGAGTAGGCTAATGCTCTTAAAATGGTTAGTCGGCCACGCACTAGATCTCTCGTCCTAGTTGCGTGTAACGAAAGTCCTATAATTGCAAATTCCCAAAGGATGTTAGCCTGATTACCACATAATAAGTGGTCAATGGTAAATAGGGATGGACATGGTTATTCAAATTAAATAGGGGCTGCGTAAAATAGTTGAAAAACTAGACAGGTTGGGTGAATAAGACCTGTTTTGATACGCAATTATGTTGAGATGCATAATATTAATTCGACGAGAGCTAGCGTTCCAGGATCGTATACCTGGCGAGTGATGGTATTTTACATTTAGTTTATTAGCGAAGAGCTTTCTATTTTATCAAAGACATTTTTGTATAAATTATTATTTAAAAATCTCTGATTTTGTGAAAATAGGGGCTTTTCGTTCTAATAACAAGCTCCGGTATTTCATTTTTTGATATAGTACTTGTTATTAGAATGAAAAGTACTATATCAAGTAAGAAATTTTTCAACTTGATATAGCTATTTTTTCGCATCCATTTAGAGATATAAAACCAATACTTCTATATATTCAAATAGCCTTTGTTTTGCAGATTCAAAGTCAAAATATTTAACTCTGCAAACTTCTTCTTTCTTTAAATTAGGTGAATTATCATTTTTTCCAAAAATTTGAATTAAAATACAATCTATCTTATTAAATCATTATTTCAAAATTTAACAAGATATTGTAAAGATTTTTTCTTAAAGTGTTTAAAGCCAAATGTCAAAGTAGAGATACAAAATAAAATTTCAAAGTTAGATTTAGAAAAACGTGAATTATATTTTAAAACTAATTCCCAAATTTTACGTGACGAAAAAATAGCAATAAAAGAATCTATAATTAATGAAGTAAGAACATTATATAAGTTAGTTAAACGTGGCGTTAGTAAATTGGATGAATATAGCTTACAAATTGATGAACTTATATCTTAGAATACTAAATTTAATAAGATTAAAATTTCTATAAGAAATTCTGGATATGAAGGATCTTCAAGTTTAATTAGAAGATATATTTCCAATAAAAAGAAAGAGTCTAAAATATAGATAGCTGTATCTCAGTGAATTTGGGAAATCTTATCTATTTCTCTTATTTTTTATGTTTTGAAAACACCTAATTCCCAGCTTTAGTTATTCTATAAAAAGGATTAAATCACCCCTTTATAGAATAATTAAATATTATATTCTATAAAGGGGTGATTTTTATTAAAACATATTTTTTAGATATTGATAAGTATTTATATTTAATATCATTTATTTCAATAATTTTATCATTTTTTTACTTTGATAAATTAGAAGAAAAGGAACAAAGACTTAAATTTCTTAATATTTTATGCAAGGTTATGGGATTTTTATTTTTAATCGTATTAATAACTTCTCTATTCAATGTTACTCAGCAAAATTATAGCTGTAATATAGAAATAATGTTTATCTTAACAATTATGGGATATATTTTAACGATAATCTTTTATAATATTTCCCATAAAAATAAAAATAATATTATGAAAACATTTATGTATTTATTAAAGATAACACTTTTCATAAGTTCTGCAATTATGGTTTTTGCATTTATAATATTTAAAAATACTACATGGATTAATATTAATTCAATCTGGGTTTTAGGATTATTTTTACTATCTTGTTGGAAATTGATAGATATAAATGATTTTAAACAATAGTAATAAATTTAAAAAGGGGATGTCTCAAAAGAGAATGTATATATATTTGTGTAAATTAATAAATTTTGTGATTTATATTACTGGAAATTTTCAATTCCAGTAATATTTTTTTCTTTCTAAGAAATACTAATAATAGCATTCTTTACACATTTATTATGTGTTTAATTTAGCTGTTTATACACTAAATTTACTATAATTTCTAAAAAATTTAAATTGTGTAAGAGCTAGGTATTCTGTCTCCAAACATAATTGTAAGCTGTCCTAAAGTGGACGCCCAATTTTGATTTGGAGATGTCCATTTTTCCATAATCTTCATTGTAGATAGATACAATGATTCATCTGTAGGAAACACAGTTCTCACTTTAGTATATTTTCTTAGCTGTCTATTGAATCCTTCTAAAGCATTTGTAGTATAAATAATTCTTCTTATTTCATATGGATAAGCAAAATATGTATTTAAATTATGCCAATTATTATACCAAGAATCTATTACAACAGAGTATTGCTTATACCATTTCTCTTTGAGTATGTCTAAATTTTCAAGTGCTGTTTCTTCATTGAATGCTCTATAGACACTTTTTAAATCTTTCATAAATTCTTTCTGATCCTTAGATGCTATATACTTAAGGGAATTTCTAATTTGATGCACTATACATGTTTGAATACTTACATCTGGAAATACTGTTTTTATTGCTTCTGGAAGACCTTTTAGACCATCCATATCTAATGCCATACAGATATATGCAGCTTTTGAGACTATCTTATTGTCATCTCTTACCTTAAAATGCATTGCATCCATATATACAATTGGATATATTTCATTAAGCTCTCTGCTTTGCCATTCGGCGGAGCCTCTACAACCTTGTCTGTTATTTTAGAAATCATAGAAGGAGATACATCAATACCATACAATTCTTCCATTTCTGCTTCTAGTAATTGTTGTATAACATCTTTGAATAACTTTTGCATCAGACCATTTTTACCAACTATATATTCCATAGTTTTACACTTTTTAACTTCAGCTTGATAGTCTATATCTGGAATAACTATTTCTCTTTCGTTTTTCATTTCTATACCTCCAAAAGTTTAATATGAATATTATTCCAAACTTACCAATTTTAAATATAAAAAAGACTGTAGGTAAGTTTGTTTTTACACAAACCTATCTACAGTCCCTCTCAATGATTTTTATAAATCATTTTATGGGGCACCTCTTTTTTGTATTTAATAAAAAATTTATAGTTATTTTTGCATGACAAAAACAAGCTCTATTAAAGCTATTTTTTTTAGTTAAGCTATCTCTTTTGTAAACAAAGAAACACCCATTTTATTTTTACGAATTTTATTATTAAGTTTATTTATATTAAAAGCAAATGATATAAGTAAAGATTCACACTTTACATTTGCCCTACCCCTAATTAAAAATTGTCTGAATCTATAATTTTCCTTTAAAACTCCAAATGCACCTTCAACCTGTATTGATCTATTCATTCTAAGTAGTATTCCATTTGAACTTTTTATACTAGTCAAAGAGTTATACCTCAAATCTATAAATTTTTTAGAAACATGAATTTGTCTATTCCCTTTTGCTTTAGTACATTTTTCTTTATATTCACATCCACTACAATCTTCACATTCATATATAGTTAGATTTGATTTATATCCAGATTTTGATTTTCTTGATGTTTTGCCGATAGGCATTAAAACCTTTCGCTTATGGCATAAGTAGTAATCATTTTGCTTATCATAATACATATTTTCTCTTTTTCATAGATTCATAATTTTGTGGCTTTATAAAAGAAGTATAACTATTTTCTGAAATAGAAACATAATTTTCTTCACTTTCATATCCAGCATCAGCAACTATATTTTTTTTAAAAATTTAATTCTAAGTTTTTCAGAAAAGGTATCAAGGTAAGTTGATCAGACCTTTCAGATAATATATCTAGATATATCTAGGCCAACTATATACTCACCTTCAACACCAATTTGCATATTATATCCAGGTTTAAGTTGAGCATTTCTCATAGGACCTTCTTTCATATGCATAAAGGTAGCATCTTTATCAGTTTTAGAAAAACTATTTCTACCATTAAAAATAGAATTATAAGTGTCATATTTTTCTTGTCTCTTATAAAGTACAAATTTTTCTAAAAAAAGTTGTACTTTATGTTTTCTTTTCCCCTTTCCTTGTACAAATTCTATATTTTCATTCATTTTAATTTTACCTTGATTTCACCTATTTGCTGTACTGTAAATTTACTTTCATTAAGAAAAACTGTATAGTCTAAGTTTAATTCATTTTTCAAATCTTGGATTAACACCTTAACTTTTTCCTGTGCTTTAATTTCAAATTTATCAGTGGATTTCTTCCATACAAAAGTATATTTATTGGCGTTAGCCTCTATCTTTGTTCCATCAATAAATATATTTTCAAGTTTTACCTCCTTTAATTCAAGTAGTTTTTTGATTAATTGGTAAAATAAATCTTCGCCAACTAGTGATATTCTTTTACTTCTAAATCTAGAAATTGTATTGTGGTCTGGTACTTTTGCTCCTTGTAATAGCCACATAAAATTAATATCTCTGGTACAAGCTTTTTCTATTTTTCTACTAGAATATATATTATTCATATATGCGTAAACTAAAATCTTAAATAATACCTTCGGTTGGATTATTGTATTTCTTCCCTTCGGGGAGTATGCTCTCATTAGTTTTTCGTAATTCAATTATTCCATTATTTGGCTTAATAATCTAACTGAATCTGTGGGTGGTATAATTTTTTCTAAAGCTTCTAGTGATAATTGGTTATTATTATCTATAACTTGGTTATACTCTTTATATACAGTTTTGTTTTTTTGCATAAACTAATTCTGTACAAAAAAAAGAACTCTAATCATTAGAGTTCTTTTTTTGTTATTAGGGGTGTCTATTTTGAGACAGCCCCTTTCTCTACTATTAGTATCTCGTTACTTTTACGTTAACAATATCCCATCCTCTTACATAATGTCCTTGTTGATTAAAGAAAAACTCTTTATATTCTAATGTAAGCGTAATTTTAAACCCAGATTTGCCTAAAGCTCCATTAATGTAACCTACAGCAGTAGTGGCCCACATTGCATATCCTATTCCTGGAATTACTGCACTTCCAACTACTTTCGTTACTTGTGTTTTTATTTGCTTTTCCGCAAGAGTTTTCATGGCTTTTTTTGCAGATGATGTTGCACTTCCTCCAAAAAAACCAACTGCACCTAATTGAGCGTTTGTTATAGTTGTAACTGTTGTTTTTCTATCTCCTTTACTTGGCATAAAAATGACCTCCTTATTTTTTATATTTGCTTTATTTGCAAACTCATATATTAAAAAGGATATTCTACTCTATTTGTAAATCTAAAAAGAAAAATGTTTATTATAAGGGATACCCTCTTGGAGCTTAAGCTCCAATTTACCCAACCTAATGTAAAGTAATTCGGGTGAACCCTGTATTGCACATAAAACGTATAAAATTCTTCAAATAAGAAATCTCGTCTAATTTAGTTTATTTATTTGTGATTTTCAACAAATTCTTTAAGAGCAGGTGATACTAATTTGGCGATAGCTACATTAGTATATTTTTCTGAACATAATTTCTCAAAATCTAATTCTTCTACATTCTTTTTAGTATCTTCTTCTAATAATTCCTTTGAAGATTTCTTTTTCCCGAAGGGACATTTATTATTTATTTCATCTAAAATATTCATTAAAGAGGGGGGATTGTATATATTATTATATACATAGGATAAATTTCAATGGATGGTGATTTGTGTATGGGTGATATGATTTGTAAATTCTGTGATTTCAATAATGATATGCAAGTTAGGTATTGTCAAAGGTGCGGAAGTTTTAACTTTGGTAGTATCTCAGGATCTGGAGTAAGAGGAATTTCGATTTCACCCCTTGCTGGTATGGATTTCGATAATAATAATAAACAAAACCAAGGGTCAAAAGTGAATAAAAGTTATTCTTTAGAAGATGGCTCATGGTTTTGTCCATATTGTGGGAATAAAAATAAAGTAACTGAATTTTTATGTAGTAATTGCTTAAGGTAAATACCATGACATAATAAGAGCAAAAAATATAGCAGATAAATATTTATATGCTATATTTTTGCTCTTATTATGTGCTTCTTAAGTCAATTTTTTGAAATTAATCATCATTACTCTCAAAATAGATTACATTATTATATCGTGTATATTTTCAAACTCTAAATTATTATCTTTTAAAAGATTCTCTACATTGAACTTATCTTCCACATTACAAAGCCAAGAAAGTCCACATCCAGCAGATATTTGTCTTGGCACTGGAATAAGTCTTCCAGGTACTTGTGCACTTTTACATGCTTTTTCCATAGCCA
>JAVXLU010000053.1:4061-14217 GCA_036646635.1 Romboutsia sp. | reverse complement strand
AAAGAAAAAGTACAAATACAATCAGATACAGCAGAAGAAAATGATAACTGGGTAATTTCAGAATCAGATGAATATACTAAGAAAGTAATATCTTTAGGAAATATAAAAATATGTACAAGATGGTCAAAACAATAAGATTATATATATTTTTACTAAGTTAAAATAATAACCTCTTTTAAATAGAACTAATAATATGTTCATTTTAAAAGGGGTTATTTACTTTTAAGTTACGTAGTAATTTGAATAATAATATTTTATTTTTATGAACTTATAAAACACATAAAATTGATGTATAAATATGTATTTTGCCTACTTATTATGTTATAATTAAGATGATTATGAAAAAATGGGGGGATTTTATGAAAAAAACTACGAAATTATTCACAACAAGTTTAATAGCTACATCTTTGGTAGCTCCAACAGCAGTATTTGCAACTAATACCAATATAAAACAAATGGAAAATATTAACATAGATTTAGAAAAAAGAAGTATATTATTAGGGGAAACATCAAAAATAAGCATAAACTTTAAAGAAAAACCAGATACAGATTCTATAACAATAAACTTTTTATGTTATGATATGAAACTTTCTGCAACACTAAACTTCAATTCTGAGAACAATTCATACGAAGGCGAAATTTTATATAATGTAGATCCGGAATACTTAAATGTATGGCAAATCGAAAATATAACAATAAATAGTGAAACTCCACAAATTTTAAACAAAGAAAAATTAGAAGAATTAGGATTAAACTTAAATGACTATAATGTTACTCAAGAGTACATAATAAGTAACACACAATCAATTAACACATATATGAGAAAAGCATCTGCACCAGTTGAAAAGCTAATTGGAGATAATAGATTTGAAACAGCTGTAAAGATAAGTAAGCAAGGTTGGGAAAATGGGTCAAACAAAGTAATTTTAGTAAGTGGAAATGCAATCGCAGATGGTATAACAGCGACACCACTTGCAACAACATGTGACGCACCTATACTTCTTACGAATAAAGATCAATTACCTCAAAGCACAAAAGATGAATTAGCTCGTCTTAATCCTAGTGATATTATGATAATAGGTGGAGATAGTGTTATTTCAACAAGATTAGAAAATGAATTAAAATCTTTAACTGGTTCAAATGTACTTCGTATATCTGGAAACAATAGATATGAAACATCTTTAAAAATAGCTAAGGAAATAGATAGTTACCATGATGTTGAAAAGATATTTATAGCTAATGGATTTAAAGGTGAAGTAGATGCCCTTACAATAGCTGCAAAAGCAGGTCAAGATAAACAACCAATAATTTTAAGTGAAAAAACTAAGTTACCAGAGTCTACTTATAATTGGCTAAAGAACGAAAATTTAAAGAATGCATACTTTATAGGTGGGGAGAGTAATTTAACTACGGATGTTATACATCAAGTAGCAAATATTGTAAAGCCTACAAGTGGAAGTGTATATAATAATAGAGTATATGGTAAAGATAGATATGAAACAAATGCAAAGGTAATGGCTAAATTTTATCCAAATCAAAATCTAGATTCAGTTTTAGTAGCTAAAGGAGATATATTAGTAGATGCTTTAACTGCTGGACCATTGGCGGCTAAGATGAATTCTCCAATACTTATAACTAATACAGATTCTGTGTCTGATTATCACAAAGAGAATCTATCTACAAAGACTGCTGATGTAGTTTACCAAATAGGTGGAGGGATAAAAGAAAGTGTTATAAATGATATAGCTTACAAATTATCAGTTCATAATAATGGAGAAAAAACTGTGGTTATAGACCCAGGACATGGTGGGGCAGACCCAGGTGCGTCTAATAAAGTAGAGACTTCAATAAAAGAAAAAAATTATGTATTAGATACAGCATTAGAAGCAACTGATTATTTAAGAAGAAATAATGTAAACGTAGTATTAACAAGAGATAGTGATGTAACAATGTCTTTACCTGAGAGAACTAGTATTTCAAATGCAATAGGTGCAGATTTACTTGTAAGTCTACATCATAATGCATATGATGGAACTGCTAAAGGTATAGAAGTATTCTACCAAAACAAGGATAAAAATGGTGGTAATAGTAAGACATTAGCATCTAATATATTAAATAGTGTATTAGAAAAATTCAATTTCAAAAATAGAGGATTAAAAACTAGATTAACTAATAGTGGTAGTGATTATTATCATATAAATAGAGAGTCAAAGGCACCTGCTGTAATAGTAGAAAGTTCATTTATAGATAATGAAGAAGATCAATTATTAGTAGATACTTTAGAAAAAAGAAAAACTTTAGGTATACAAATTGCAAAGGGTATAGAAAAGACAGTAAAATAGCACATAAATTCTATTTCGTTATATATTTATAATAGCATTTAATATATTGAAAAACTCATAATTATTGAGTATAATATAAAAATAAGTCAAAAAATGTTGTTATATAAATTAACGTGGTAAAATGGAGGTAATTATGACTGGATATACAGGTGAAGGTTATGAATTTAATTACTTGCAATATAAAGACGCTATCGATTCTAGTGAAGTTAGAGGAAACTGGATATTTGATCTATATCAAAGATTATTAGATATAGTACTTTCTTTAATAGGTCTTATAATTGGAATACCTTTAATACTTATATTTGGAATACTTATAAAAATAGAAGATAAGGGACCGATGACATATAAGCAAGAAAGACTAGGTAAAAATGGAAAGAGATTTTATATATACAAGTTAAGATCAATGAGAACTGATGCGGAAAAGTCTGGAGCTCAATGGGCGGATAAAGATGATCCAAGAATTACTAAAGTCGGGAAATTTATTAGAAAAACAAGGATTGATGAACTTCCTCAATTATTTAATATATTAAAGGGAGATATGAGTGTAATCGGACCAAGACCTGAAAGACCGTCATTTACGGCTCAATTTAATGAAGAAATACCTGGATTTATTAATAGACTAGCTATTAAGCCTGGACTTACTGGATGGGCTCAAGTAAATGGTGGATATGATATTACTCCAAATGAAAAACTTATAGAGGATATGTATTATATAAGAAATAGGAGTATAGTATTAGATATAAAAATACTATTTAAAACGGTAGCAGTAGTATTAACAGGAGATGGAGCTAGGTAATTTAAAAAATTAGGTTATTAATCAAGAGGGCTCTGATAAAGAGCCCTTTTATTTTGAAAGAAAAATTTAAAAAAAAGGATATGAGTACAAATGATAAAGAAAACTATATCAGCAGTATCATTAAGTTTATTAATTTTAACTTCATCTACAATAAATATATATGCAGATAGTAAGTATAATAGAGAACTTATAGAAGGAAATACTGGAAATATATCGATGCAATTAAATAAAAAAGTATTTAAAAAAGCTAATGAAGCAGTACTTATAAATGAAAATTCAATTGTTGATAGTATAAGTGCAACTCCTCTTGCTTATGCAAAAGATGCACCTATAATTACAACAGAGTGGAAAAAAATAGATAAGAGTACAAAGGATTATATAAAAAGCTTAGGCGTTAAAAAGATAACAATAGTAGGTGGATTAAAAGCAGTTTCTAGAACTTCTGAAAATAAGCTAAAAGATATGGGAATGGAAGTTAAGAGAATTAGTGGTGTAAATAGATTTGAAACATCTATTGATTTAGCTACTGAATTAAGTAAGATTGAAAAAGTTTCGGAAATGTTTTTAATTAATTCAAGAGCGGGATTAGAAAATCCATTATCTATATATGCTTATGCAGCACAAAATAATATTCCTATAATATGGTCAAATGATGATGATTTTAAGAATACGAAATCTTATATTAGAAAAAATAAAATTAAAAAAGTATATGCTGTAGGTGATTCGGAAAAATTTGTTCATGAAGTTGAAAAAAGTATTGATAATGTTGAAGTTATAAAAGAAATCAATAAGTCGGATACTAATATTCACACGATAAAAGAAATGAATAAAGGAAAAATAAGTCAAATATATACTGCAGATGTAGAGTATGGAAATCGTTCTAATGCACTAGAATATATATCTTTAGGAGTGGTAGCAGCTAAGCAAAATATTCCAATATTAATTACGAGTGATTCTTTTACTTATTCTCAGAAAAAGTTCATAGAAAAAACTGAAATAGATAAAATAATTCAAGTTGGATTTGAAGTTAGTGACTATAATGTATTTCATATAATAATGAGTAAGAATTTTATATCAGCTATGATATTAATAATATTATTAGTAATAATAGTTGTAAGAGCATTTAAATATCAATCTTAAAAAAGCTTTTTTTAAAAGCTTTTTTGTAGTATTTAAAAAGTATTTTTGATTTTAAAATAAGGAGGTATAAAATGTCAAAAACAGCTAAAGCAGCAGTTTGGATTATGATTGTTACAATGTTATCTAAAGTATTAGGTTTCTTTAGAGAAGTTGTACTTGCGAATTTTTATGGAACGAAAGGTTATGCTGATGTATTTTTGCTAACATTAAATATACCAGGGCTTATTATAGCGGTAGTAGGTTCAGCAATAGCTACAATATATGTGCCTATATACTTCGATACAAAAGAAAAACAAGGTGAAGAAGGTGCTATTAAATTTACCAATAATATGTTAAATATTGTAGCTATATTGTCGGTAGTAATTGCTATATTTGGGCTTTTATTTACAGAACAATTAATAAATATATTTGCAGTTGGATTTGAAGGAGAAAAATTTGAACTTGCGGTTAGTTTTACTAAAGTAATGATAATAGGGGTAATATTCCTAAGTTGTAGTAAAATTTTTAGCTCGTATTTACAAGTTAATGAAAACTTTATAATACCAGGATTAATTGGTATACCACACAATATATTTATAATTACATCAATTGCAATAAGTACAAAAACTAATGTTATTATAATGGCGTTTGGAGCACTTTTAGGTATGGCAAGTCAGGTGTTATTCCAATTACCTTTTGCTATTAAAAAATCATACAAATATAAACCGTATATAAATCTAAAAGATGATAATATAAAAAATATGATAATCCTAATGCTTCCTATGCTTATAGGTGTGGCAATAGGTCAGATAAATACAGCGGTAGACAGAGCATTAGCTACAACTTTAGGTGATGGACCTGTATCGGCATTAAACTATGCTAATAGATTAAATGAATTTGTAATGGCTTTATTCGTTACATCAATAGTAACAGTTATTTATCCTAAATTAGCGAAAATGTCAAATACAGAAAATAAAGATGGATTCGTTAGTACAATAGTAAAATCATCAAATAGTGTTATATTATTAGTTTTACCAATTACAGTAGGAGCTATTGTTTTGGCAGAGCCAATAGTTAGAATATTATTTGAAAGAGGTAAGTTTGATGCTGGCTCGACAGAGATGACTTCTATGGCATTGAGATTGTACTCAGTTGGATTACTTGCTATGGGTATGAGGGATATACTAACTAGAGTATTTTATTCAATATCAGATACTAAAACACCAATGATAAATGGAAGTATAGCTTTAATAATAAATATTATTTTAAACTTCTCTCTTATAAAAGTATTAGGTTATAGAGGACTTGCAATATCTACAAGTATTGCATCTATTATTACAGTTATACTCTTATTTATATCTTTAAAAAAGAAAAATGGATACTTTGGTGGAGATATAATTATAAAAACTGGACTTAAAAGTTTATTTGCATCACTTATAATGGGTGCTATAACTATGTTAATATACAAAAGCTTATTTAGTGTAATGGGAGTAGGAAAGTTAAATGAAATAATCTCAGTTACAGCATCAGTTGCAGGTGGAGCATTGGTATATGGTGTTATAATTATGATTTTAAAGGTAGAAGAAGTAAGTTTAGTGTTTAATATTATAAATAAAACTAAGAACAAAATGTTAAAGAAATAAATTATTAGAAAGGATAATGTTATGGATTATAAAAAGGCATATGAGGCGTGGTTAAACTCTTCTTATTTTGATGAAAATACAAAAAATGAGCTATTAAGTATAAAAGATAATGAAAAAGAAATTCAAGAAAGATTTTATAAAAATTTAGAATTCGGAACAGGTGGATTAAGAGGAATAATAGGGGCAGGTACTAACAGAATAAACATATATACAGTTAGACGCTCTACATTAGGACTTGTAAACTATATATTAAAATCTATGGGTGATACTGGTAAAGCTAAAGGTGTAGTAATTGCTTATGATAGTAGATATAAGTCTAAGGAATTTTGCATAGAGGCGGCAAAAACTTTAGCAGCTTATGGTATTAAGGCATATATATTTGATGATTTAAGACCAACACCGGAATTATCTTTTGCATTAAGATACTTAAATTGTGCTATGGGTATTGTAATTACGGCTAGTCATAATCCAAAAGAATATAATGGATATAAAGTATATGGTCCAGATGGTGGACAAGTTTGCATAGATATGGCAAATGAAATAATAAATGAAGTTAATAAGATTGAAGATTATAGCGTTATTAAGACTATTGATTTTGATGAAGCAGTTAATAAAAATATGATAATTGAATTAAATAATGAGGTAGATGATGCTTTTATAGAAGCTGTCAAATCTCAAATAATAAATAAAGATATAATAGATGAGTATGGTAAATATTTAAAAGTTATATTTACTCCTATTCATGGTACGGGAAATAAATCTATAAGAAGGGTATTATCAGAAGCTGGATTTGAAAATGTTGAAGTTGTTAAAGAACAAGAAAATCCAGATGCTAGTTTTTCAACAGTTAAATACCCAAATCCAGAGGAAAAGTCAGTATTTAACATAGCGATAGAAATGGCAAAGAAAGATAATGTAGATTTAATAATAGGTACTGACCCTGACTGTGATAGAGTTGGTGTAGTTGTTAAAAATCTTAATGGTGAGTATGTAGTATTAAATGGAAATCAAGTAGGTTCACTTTTAGTAAGGTATGTACTTGAAAGTTTAGTATTAAAAAATAAATTACCTAAAAATTCAGTAGTAGTAAAAACTATAGTTACATCAGAATTAGGAGCTAAAATAGCTAATTATTACGGAGTTGAATGTTTAAATACTTTAACAGGTTTTAAATTTATAGGTGAAAAGATAAATGAATTTGAACTTAATTCAAATAATGATGATACACCTACATTCATAATGGGCTATGAAGAAAGTTACGGTTATTTAATAGGAACTCATGCAAGAGATAAAGATGGAGTAGTATCAGCTCTTTTAATCTGTGAAATGGCATCTTTCTATAAATCACAAGGATTAAGCTTATATGAGGGATTAGTAGAAACTTATGAAAAGTTTGGATATTATAAAGAAGATTTAAAATATATAACTTTAGAAGGTATAGAAGGTATAGAAAAAATAAAAAGAATAATGAACTATTTTAGAAATTCTAAAATGGATAACATAGCAGATATAAAGATTACAAATGTACTAGATTATAAAAAAGGTATAAGTAATTTACCTAAATCAGATGTAGTTAAATTTTTATTAGAAGATGAATCATGGATAGCGGTAAGACCATCAGGAACAGAACCAAAAATTAAGTTCTATTTTGGAACTAATAGTGATAATGAAGTAGATGTTGATTCTAAATTATCGAAATTAATGTACTCAATGACAAAAATAGTTGATTCTATATAGCTTAGAAGAGAGGTAAGATTATGAAAGTATATAATGTTATAATGGCTGGTGGAGGCGGAACTCGTTTTTGGCCTCTAAGTAGACAAGAAGTTCCAAAGCAACTTATAAATTTAAGTGGTCAAGATGCGTTAATAAATGAAACTATAAATAGAATAGATTCATTGGCATCTAAAGAAGATTTATTTGTAGTTACTAATGAAAAGCAAGTTGATGCACTAAAGGATATAGTAAAGGATAAATGTAAATTTGAGAATATATTACCAGAGCCATGTGCTAGAAATACAGCAGCAGCAGTAGGTTTTGCAGCTTTTAATATAATGAAAAAGTATGGAGATGGTATAATGTGTGTGTATCCAGCTGACCATTATATTAAAGATGAAGATGGTTTTAAAGAAGTACTTCAAAAAGCTATTTGTGTAGCTAAGGAAAATGATAAATTAGTTACAATAGGAATAACACCAACTTTCCCATCAACAGGATACGGATATATTAATTTTGATAAGGAAAAAAGTGTATTAAATGATGCTTATGAAGTTGTTGAGTTTGTTGAAAAGCCAAACTTTGAAGTTGCTAAAAGTTATGTTGCATCTAATAAATATGTATGGAATAGTGGAATGTTTGTATGGAAAGTTTCAAAGATATTAGAAGATTTCAAAAGATATTTACCAAAAGTATATGATAAGTTAGAAGAATTGTCTAAATATTTAGGAACTGATGAAGAGATAGATGCTATAAAAAGAATTTATCCAACTATACCTTCTATATCGATAGATTATGGAGTAATGGAGAGAAGTAATGATGTAGTAGTTGTACCTGGAGATTTTGGATGGAATGATGTCGGGTCTTGGGATTCATTAGGAGCAATATATCCTACTGATAGTGAAGGAAATATTAAAAGAGGTGATTCTATAACCATAGATACTAATAACTCTATAATATATTCTGATGATAAATTAATAGCGACTGTTGGAATCAATGATTTAATAGTAGTTTCTACTAATGATGCGGTTATGGTATGTAGAAAAGATAGGGCTCAAGATGTTAAGAAGATAGTAGACCAATTAAAAGAAAAAGATAGACACGAATATATTTAGTTTTTAAATAAAGGAGGGATTACTTTGATACCTAAAAAAATTCATTATGTGTGGATAGGTGGACCTAAAGGGAATATAGAAAATATATGCATTAACTCTTGGAGAGAAAAGTTACCAGAGTATGAGATAGTTGAGTGGAATGAAAAAAACTTCGATATAGAAAAAGAGATAAAGGGAAACAAATTTTTAGAAGAGTGCTATAAAAGAAAACTTTGGGCATTTATATCTGACTATATAAGAATAAAGGTTCTTTATGAAGAGGGCGGAGTGTATA
This sequence comes from Romboutsia sp., assembly GCA_036646635.1. Taxonomy (GTDB): domain Bacteria; phylum Bacillota; class Clostridia; order Peptostreptococcales; family Peptostreptococcaceae; genus Faecalimicrobium. The sequence continues at coordinate 5,212 of JAVXLU010000053.1, read as the reverse complement.
TGGATACAGATATGCAGATTTTGCAAGATATAACATATATACTAGATAAAAATGAAGTTTTCTTTGGTTATGAAAATGATATTTATGTTAGTTGTGGAATAATAGGTAGCGTTAAAGGTCATAAATTCTTTAAAGATATGCTAGATTTTTATGAAAATGAAATTTTAGATTCAGATATATTTACTATACCAAAGATTGTAACTAAGGTACTTGAAACTAAATATGAAAAAATAAATAAGAATTTATATACTAATGATATATATGTATATGATAAAGAATATTTCTATCCATTTTATCATAATGAAGAGTTTGAGTATTCTTGTATAGAAAAAAACACTCATGGAATACATTGGTGGGGAAAAAGTTGGGCTAAAAAAAGAGATTATTTCTTAGAAAGCAAACATTTAAAAGGAGCAGATAAAGTTTTTAAATGTTCTAAAATATTTGTGAAAAATACTTTAATAAGTTTAAAAGGGAGAAAGTAAAATGAATACTTTAAATAATAATAAAGGTGATATTATAAATAAATCACTTTATACTTTTACCTTATTTATAATGTTATTAAGAAAATATATGATATCAATACTAAGAACGGATATACCCGTTGGAGGATTTTTATCAATATTATTTTATGTATCAATAGGATTATTATTTTTACAATTTTTAATTCGAAAAAGACATAATATAACAGAAATTTTAATACTAGGTATCGCTTGTATATTATATATATTTACTAGAGAAGGTTCTATATTAGTAATTATATTACTTGCAATAAGTATAAGAGATATTAACGATAAATATGTAGTAAAAAGTTACATGTTGCTTTCAGCTATTTTTATGATAGGTTGTATTCTTATGGGAAATCTTATGACAGATATTGCTCAAGTACCAGAAGTACATTATAGATTTATAGATGGAAAATACATACCAAGAGAAACATTTGGGTTTGTTAATCCGAATTCAGTATTTTTATTTATACTTCCTATTTATGCAGGATATATATATTTAAGATTTGATAAGTATAACTTATATGATAGATTACTTTTAATAGTAACAACAGTATACATATACCAAAATACTATGAGTAGAACTGGACTTATAACTATCGTAGGTGCGTTACTATTTGTAGAAATTCTCAAATTTATAGATTT
>JAVXLU010000053.1:0-4051 GCA_036646635.1 Romboutsia sp. | reverse complement strand
AAAAAATACCCCATAAGTATAAAATTTATAAAATTAATGCCAATAATATGTACAGGAGCATCATTATTAATAGGAACAGTATTATCTAATGTACACTTCCTTAATAAAGTTTTAGCATCAAGACCTCTTCATTGGAAGTCATATTTAATTGAAGAAGGAAGTATATTTACTTTATTTGGAAATAAATTTAGTAGTGAAATGAAAATGGCTCATCCTCTAGATAGTTCTTATGTTTATATAGTAGCTATATTAGGATTAGTGTCATTGGTATTTTTTATGTACCTACTATATAAAGGTTTAGGTATATTTATAAAAAATAATGATAGAAAGTATATAGCAATAGTAATGATGTTTTTAGTTTATTCATTAGCAGAAAATATTTTATTAGAAGCAGGATACAATTTTACAATAGTACTTTTAATAAAACATATTATAAATGATAATAAAAATGATTTTACAATAAAAGAAGGATTCAATCTTATAAAAAATAGAAAATAGGAGAACCAGTAGGATGTTAATATCATTAGTAATGCCAACATTAAATAGATATGATGATATATACTTACTTATGGACAGTTTAGAAAATCAAACTTATAAAAACTTTGAACTAATTGTTATAGATCAAAATGATAATAATAAAGTTAAAGATATAGTTGATAAATATACTGATAAAGTAGATGTAAAGTATGTAAAAAGTGATAAAATCGGTTTAAGTTATAATAGAAATATAGGTATAGATATGGCTAAAGGGCAAATTATAGGTTTCCCTGATGATGATTGTGTTTATGAATATAACACATTAGAAAAGGTTATAGAATTCTTTAATGAAAATAATGATTATAAAATATATAGTTGCAAAACTATGGATGCAAATAAAATTGATGCTTTTAAAAAGATGTATGATGGGATTTGTGATATAAATAGTTTAAATGTATTAGATACGATAACATCAATAACTTTCTTTATTAATTTTAAAGATAAACAATACACTAGATTTGATGAAAAGCTAGGTGTAGGTGGAGAATTTGGATCAGGTGAAGAAATAGATTATATATTAGATTTAATAAGCAAAGGATTTAAAGGAAGATATTTTGGTGATGATATAATTTACCATCCAGCTAAGAAACATTCTAAATCAAAAGAAAAATACCAAAGAGACTTTAACTATGGAAGAGGATTTGGAGCATTATGTAAAAAGCAAATAGTGTATAGAAAAGATTATAAATTTTTAAAGATAATGACTTCAAAATTAGTAAGAAATATAGGTGGATTTGTATTAAGTTCGAATAGAGATTATCATAGTGCAAGTATAAAGGGTAGATTAAATGGATTTAGAGAATATAAGAAATAATAAGGTTGGTGAATTATGAATAAGATAAAATTTTTAATAAATATGATTATAGCGTTTTTTATCTATCCATTTAAGAAAAATGCTTTTAAGGATAAAAATATATGGTTAATAGGTGGTCATGCAGGAGACATTTATAATGATAACTCAAAGTTCTTTTATGAATATATGTTACAAAATCATAAAGAAGTAGAAATATATTGGATTATAAATAAAGATAGTAAGGTATTTGATAAAATAATAGGCAAAAAGCTAGTAAGAGGAAGTATAGATAATTATTTATATTACTATAACGCAAAAGCGATAGTATTTTCACACTCTCCTTCAGCAGATATTGCACCGTATAATTTTGTAGTACCAATACTTAATACATTCCATAATAGAGTAGTTAAAGTCTACTTAAATCATGGGACAATAAGTTTTAAAAAGAGAAAACCTATGGATGGAAGATTGAAAAATATTATAGACAATCTTTTAAGTAGCTATAATGTAGTTACTGCAAGTTCAAGTTTTGAAGAAAATATTATGGTAAATGAGTTGGGTATGAACAAAGATAGCGTAGTAATAGTTGGTAATGCAAGATACGATAATCTTCCTACTAATGAGACTGCACAAACTAAGGATATATTATATACTCCTACTTGGAGAGACTGGATTAAATTTGATTCAGATAAATTTACAAGTAGTGACTACTTTATAAATATAATGAATTTATTAAATGATGAAAAATTAAATAAGATATTAGAAGAAAAAAATATAAAAATAAAGTTTTATCTACATCATCTTATGCATGAATTTATAGATGATATAAAAGAAAATATAACGGGAAAACAAATTGTATTTTTAGATAAAGGTGTAACTTTAGCAGATGAAATAAGAAAGAGTTCTGTAAATATAACAGATTACTCAAGTGTTGCAATAGATTTTTTATATATGAATAGACCAATACTTTTCTATCAATTTGATGTAGATAAATATAAACAAGAGATAGATTCATATATAGATTTAGATAATGAAATGTTTGGTTCTCTAGCTTACAATAAGAATCAAGCAGTAGATAAGCTTATAGAAATTATTGAAAATGATTTTAAAATATTAGAAAGTCAAAAAAATGAAAGAAATAAGTTCTTCAGATATAATGATAATGAAAATTGTCATAGAATATACAATGCTATAACAAATAAAATAAATAATATGTAAATGATGAGGAAGATAATATGAAGAAGAATTTAGTATCTATAATTACTCCCATGTATAATTCTGAAAAATTTATCGAGAAGACCATAGAATCAGTATTAAACCAAACATACCAAAATTGGGAAATGTTAATTGTTGATGATTGTTCAAGTGATAATAGTTCAGAAATAGTAAAAGCTTATGTACAAAAAGATAGTAGAATAAAATATATGAGAACTAAAACTAACCAAGGTGTTTCTAATGCTAGGAATATAGCATTAAAAAATGCACAAGGACAATTTTTAGCATTTTTAGATAGTGATGATATTTGGCATAAAGAAAAACTTGAAAAGCAAATAGATTTTATGAAAGAAAATGAGTATGCTATAACATTTACAGCATATGAGCTTATAGATGAACAGAATGAAAGATTAGAAAAATTAATAAACGTTCCTGAGAGTGTTGATTATAAGACCTTATTAAAAGGAAATATACTAGGATGCTTAACTGTAATAATAGATAAATCAAAGCTGGACTTTGAAGTTAAAATGAGTGGTGTAAGACATGAAGATTATGTATTATGGTTATCTATATTAAAGAGTGGTCATATTGCATATGGTCTAAATGAAGTTTTAGCTTTATATAGAAAGTCTAGTACTTCACTTAGTGGAAATAAGGTAAAATCTGCTATGTGGACTTGGAATATATATAGAAATATTGAAAAAATACCACTACACAAATCTATATATTACTTTATAAACTATAGTATAAATGGAATTAAAAAAAGCTAGTATGAAAGGATGACTTAATAAATGTATAAATATAGATTTACTATATTTACGCCAACATATAATAGGGCATACATGCTTGGAAATTTGTATGATGGTTTAAAAAATCAAACATTTAAAGATTTTGAATGGTTGATTGTGGATGATGGAAGTACCGATAATACAAAAGAATTAGTTGAGAAGTTTAAAATAGAAAGTGATATAAATATAAATTATATATTTAAGGAAAATGGTGGTAAACATGCTGCCATAAATCTGGGAACAGATAATGCACAAGGAGAATTATTTTTCGTAGTTGATAGTGATGATAATCTTGTAAATAGTGCACTAGAAGAAATAAATAAATCATGGGAAAATATAGATTCAAAAGATAAATGTGTTGGTATAGTAGGTCTTAATCAATATGAAAATGGAAGTATCATAGGTAAGAAGTTTGAACAAGAGATGAAGATTCCATTTATCGAAATTTATGAAAAATATAAAATAAATGGAGATAAGGCAATCGCTATAAAAAGTAGCGTAATGAAAGAATATAAATTTCCAGAATCTAAAAATATAAAATTCGTTACAGAGTCAGTTGTATTAGATGATATATCTAAAAAGTATAATGTAAAATGTACTAATAATATACTTAAAGTTACTGAATACTTAGAAGATGGATTAACGAAAAATAAATTAAGTGAGAACTATATAAATGGAATGGCATTTTCATCTTTATATTGTATAAATAAAAATGTAT
>JAVXLU010000052.1:0-14315 GCA_036646635.1 Romboutsia sp. | reverse complement strand
CGGTGGTGTGAGAGGACGCTAAATAAAATAATTATTTAGCTCCTACTCGATTAAAATATCTTCTAAACTATATTTATTAAAAATAGATTTAAATGAAATTAAAGCATCATTTATTATAGGTTTTAGTTTACAAAAATCAGCAATATCACAAGAATTATTTTCTTTAGAGAAACATTCTACAATATTTAAATTATCTTCAGTAATTTCAAGAACTTTTCCTAAATTTATATCACAAGGATTCATTCCTAGCTTTATACCACCATTTCTACCTTTAGATGAAAAAAGATATCCGCTTTTAGCTAACTTATAAACAATTTTTTTTATATGATGTGAAGATAAATTAAGAGATGAAGATAATTCATCAACAGTAAAAAGTTTGTCTGGATTATTTCCTAAGTAAAGTAATATTCTAAAACCATAGTCGGTAAATTTTGATAGATTCATAAATTCCTCCATTGTCTATATAGTTAAAAATAAAAAAATGTGGCGAAGTAGCCACATTTTTTAATTGTTTAAAGATTTACGTATAGCTTTAGATAATTGATCGGGGCAAGATGTAACTTTACCACCACAAGGTATATTTTCTAATCTATTTGCAACTTCAAGAGCATCCTGCCCAATAACTAAATGTTTTATTCCTATCATATTTCCAGGACATCCACCCACAAAATTAATATCAATAATTTTATTATTATCATCTACCTCAAAGGTCATTTCTTTACAACAAACACCACTTGGTTTAAAATTTATTTTCATATTATGAACTCCTATATATATTAATTTTATTATAATAATGATACCAATATGTATATAATATTGCAATAAATAAAAGATATACATAAGACAAGCAATCTATTTAATATAGTATCATAGGATGTTTATTATAGGGAGGAGGATATGATTTGAAAGTATATATTTCTAATTATCTATCAAAGAGTATTAGTATATTAAACTATGACACATTTAAACTAGAAAAAGAAATTAAACTAGAGGAACGAATATATCCACATCATTTTTGTATAGATAAAGAAAAAAGTCTAATTTATATACCAAGCTCTAATGATGGAATATTATATGTTTTAGACTTACTTACCTATGAAATTATAGACAACATATCTATAGGTGGAAATCTAAGTCAAATCGCGTTATGTAAAGGTGAATTATTCATATCTAATGAAGATTCAAATAGTATTTATATAATAGAACAAGAAAATTTAAATCCAGTAGGTATAATTAGTGTGGATGAAATGCCTCACGGATTTGATTTTGATGAAGAAAATGATAAACTATATGTACCTTGTATAAACTCTATAATGTGTATTGATACAATTAATAAATGCATAGATAAAAAAATAGATACGAAATTTAAAGCCTGGCATATAAAAATAGATAAAAAAAGAAATGAAATATATACATCAACTTTGGACGGAAAGTTAGTGATTTTAGATAAAATTAATATGGATATAAAAAATATAATAGATGGATTTTTATTGCCTGTGCAAATATGCTTTAATTATAGTGGAAAAAAAGTATATATAGCAGATTTAGGATATAAAAATATACGAATATTAAATTATGAAACGGGAGAATACTTAGGCTGTATAGAAGTAAATGGAAATCCTCAAGGATTAGAAATATCTAAAAATGAAGAACTATTATTTGTATCAGATACTCAAAGAAATACTTTGAAAATATATAGTACATTAAATAATGAATTAATTAAAGAAGTCAGAGTAGGAAAAGAGCCTACAACAATAATATGTTTGTAGGCTAATGATTATCACGTATAAGCAAATCTATAACTTCTGCATACATGTAAGAAGCATTTTTCTTCCAATTATTACAAATTAAATTAGCTTGCTTTTCTGAAGAAACATTTAAGTTTAAATCTATTAAATTAGACTGATTTTCTATAACTCTTAAATTAACAATAAACTCATGATCACTTTGTTTAACAAAACTTGATTTAACTTGAGTATCAGATAATAAATTTTCTTTATTATTAATAACATAATCATCTAGTTTTTTAGTGACATCTTCTGGAATTCTAGATAAGAAAAATTCTAATATCTCTAATCCTTTTTGAGTAAGAGAGTAAAACTCTCTATCTGAGTCTTTGTATGTAGTTAAAAATTTAGATTCCATAAGTTGAGATAAAAACTGTTGAAGCGAAAAGTAATTCATCATTTCTGTTTCTAATACAACTTGTGTTATTTGAGAATTAGTTAAATCCATATTAATTTTATTTAAAATATATAAAATTAATAGCTTATGAGAAGCTAATTCTTCAGATGAGTTTTCAAACATAATATCATCCTCCGTAAACTATTTCTATATAATATATTAAACCAAAATATATAAAAATAAAAGCACAATTTATTTAATATTATATTTGGAGATATTTTGAATAATTTTGTAAATAAAAAGACTACCAAAATGGTAGCCTTTTTTTTGCCTAGATGTCAGAATTTTAATCTACTTTCCAGCCATTTGTTGTTCAGCCATTTCAACTAATTTCTTAGTCATATAACCACCAACATAGCCATTTTGTCTAGCTGTTAAGTTACCTTTGTCAACAGTATCATAGTTAGCTAAACCTATTTCATTAGCTATTTCTAATTTCATTTGGTTTAAAGCAGCTTTAGCTGCAGGTACTACAGTTTTGTTGTTTGAACTTGACATAGTAAAATTCCTCCTAGTAGTTGATGTCTAACAACGAATGTTACTTCTTCGTTGTTAATACTAATTTGTCCATAAATAAGATTTTATATACATTTTTTTAAAATAAAAATAAATTTATTTATGATTCTTTACGATTCATCTTTATTTTTTTGTCTTTACGTATACCTTCTTCTATATTATGAGGTTCTCTAGGGTGTATTAAGTTTTGATATATTGTTTTATTTGTTGATATTTGAGTTGCTCTTCTTTTTGTATTTCCATTATTCATATTTATCATTGACATAAAAACACCACCTTTTATTAGTATTAATTATATCTTTCCCAAATAATAAATTTATTTTAATAGTAATTTTTTGAAATAAAAAAAATAAATCTTAAGTATAGGATAAATTTATTATGAGGAGGTGTAGTATGAACAATAGATTTAAAAAGGGTAAATCATTAATATCAAGTATTTTCTTTTTATTTATAACTTTAGTATTATTGTTTAGCTTAGTTTATGGAATAAGATATTTTTGTTATAAACAAGAAAATACAAATATGCCGATATATAGAGTTGATACAGAAGATAAAAAAATAGCTATAAGTTTTGATGTTGCATGGGGATCTGATAATATAGATGAAATTTTAGATATATTAGATAAACATAATATAAAATCTACGTTTTTTTTAGTAGGAAGCTGGGTAGATGATAATGAAGAACTTGTTGATAAAATACATAAACAAGGGCATGAAATAGGAAATCATTCAAATACACATGCTAATACAAAAGAATTATCAGATAAATTAATATTAGAAGAAATAGAATTAACTTCAGAGAAAATAGAAAAAATAACAGGTAGAAAAACTAATTTATATAGGCCTCCATTTGGAGATGTAGATAACAAGACTTTAGATATATGCAAATCTTTAGGATATAAAGTTATTAAATGGGATATAGATTCTATGGATTGGAGACAAATAGGACCAAATCATGTAATAGAAAGAGTTTCTAGAAGTATTCAGCCAGGATCAATAGTTTTATTTCATGCAAATATAAATAATGTACAAGATTATTTAGATTCAATAATAATAAATTTGAAAAATGATGATTATGAAATAGTTCCAGTAACAAAATTAATACATAAAGAAAATTATACAATAGATAGTAATGGAGTACAAAAAATTAAACAGTAAATTTTTGTAATAAAATATAAGTAATACAAATATATTTATTATATAAAAAGATAAAACATAAGAATTAACAATTGTGGGGGGAGAAAAAAATGATGACTGTCAATGACGATACTAATGTAGTAAACCTAAGGGGAGAACTAGAGGACAAATTAGAATTTAGCCATGAGATATTTGGAGAAAAATTTTATAATACTGAAATAAAAATAAATAGACTTAGTGACTCATATGATACACTTCCGATAACAGTATCAGAAAGATTGTTAGAAGAAATAGATTTTAAAAATAATAAGTCTGTTAAAGTAATAGGTCAATTGAGATCTTATAATAAGAATATTGATAATAAAAATAGATTAGTTCTTACTATATTTGTAAGAGACATAAAAGTATGTGAAGAAGATAATAAGGATCCAAATAGTATATTCTTAGATGGATTTATATGCAAAAATCCAGTATATAGAAAAACTCCTCTGGGAAGAGAAATAACAGATTTATTAGTAGCTATAAATAGACCATATAATAAATCAGATTACATACCATCGATAGTATGGGGTAGAAATGCGAAGTTTGCTAAGAGTTTAAAAGTTGGAGATAGAATTCAAATGTGGGGAAGAGTACAAAGTAGAGAGTATGAAAAAAAGACTGAAGATGGGGAATCTATTAAGAAAGTAGCTTATGAAGTATCAATATCTAAAATAAAAAAAACTAGTGAAAATAACAATGAATAGGATTTTATAAAAAGCTTAACAATTTATGTATTGAATAGTTGCTCCGGATTTATTATAATCTATTCTATGATGATTTATATAAATGCATAAATAAAGAGGGGGCGCACTGTGAAAAGCGTATTATATCATGATTACGAACCTAATGCTGATCTGACCGAAACTTCTGATGATGTAACATGTTTTTTAGATACTATAAAGTATAAGATTGGAAACAATATATTACTTGTTGGAGAGATAGGTAATTTAGGAAAAAGACTAAGAATGTTGGGTGTGTATGTTACTATACTAGAGAATAGCCCTTACGAAGACGTATGTTATTCTTTAATACACAATGAAAACTGTAATGTTGTAAAAGGATCACTAGAGCTACTACCATTTGAGGATAAATATTTTGACAAAGTAATAATATTAGATCATTTTAATAATACTAGTAATTGTAATAAAGCATCAAAAGAAATAAATAGAGTACTAAAGACAAATGGAGAGCTTATACTAGAAGACCTAAACTTAAAAAATTTAAAAGTGAAGTTAAAGCATTTAAAACGTAAATTATGTGGTGAAAATATAAAATACCACTATCCTCAAGAAATAATTACTTTATTTTCAAGTTTAGATTTTGAAGGTAATCTTAAAGAAGTTCAAAATGAAAGATATATTTATATAGGAAAAAGAAAATAGATATTGTAAAATAAAATAATAGATAAAAAATAAAGACTAGGATAATCCTGGTCTTTTATTGTAAGGAGAAAAAATATGAATATAAATTATGCTTTAATTATAGTGGTAATGTTATTTGTAATATTAATGTCAATTCAGTTAACACTAAATAAAATATATATAGTATTAAAAGAAATAAAAGAAATAATTAATATAAATAATATAAGGAATGATTAACATGGTAAGCTTAGAATATATCAAAGATGATATTCAAAAGATTGCAGAGGCTATTGTGGCGGTTTTAGGTATAGATGTAACGATAGTAGATCAACATTTAGTAAGAATAGCTGGAACTGGAATCTATATAGGTAAAATAGGTGAAAAGGTATATGGATATTCTGCATTTAAAAAAGCATTAATTGAGCAAGTTGATATATTAATTGCTGACCCTAGTTGTAATGAAATATGTAAAGAATGTCATAGTAATATAGATTGTAAAGAGTTTGCAGAGGTATGTTGTCCAATTTTATGTGATGAAAAATCTTATGGCGTAATAGGACTTATAGCATTTACAAAAGAACAAGCAAATATTATACAGAATAATAAAGATAGCCTAATGAACTTTTTGGGTAAAATGGCAGATTTAATTTCTAATAAGTTAAAGACTCAAATTAAAACTTATGAATTAGAACTAGAAAAAAAGAAATTAGAAACATTAATAGATAGTATGGATAAAGCAATTGTATCTATTGATGTAAATGGAAAAATAGATAAATACAATTCTAAATTTATAAAAATATTTAACTTAGAAAATAATATATATAATAAATATATATTAGATACACTAAAATTTATTGATAAGCCATCTTTGGACAATTTTAAAAAAAATAAATCATGTAGTTTTTATTATAAAAATGGAGAATATTCTTTAAAAGGAATTTATAATATAAACAAAATAATTTTAAAAAATGAACTTAAAGGTTATGTTATAGATTTCATAGATAAAAGAGATGCTATAAAAAATTATAATAAAATAAATAAAGATTATATAATAACTTTAGATAATATAATTGGTGAAAGTAATGCTATAAATAATACAAAAAAAGAAGCTTTTATTGCATCTAAATCAACTTCTACTGTACTAATTACAGGCGAAAGTGGTACAGGTAAAGAATTATTTGCAAGAGCCATACATAATCATAGTGATAGGAGTGAAAATCCTTTTATAGCATTAAATTGTGCAGCGATACCAGATAACTTACTGGAAAGTGAACTATTTGGATATGAAGAGGGTGCTTTTACTGGAGCTAAAAAAGGTGGTAAATTAGGTAAATTTGAACTTGCTCATAAAGGAACTATGTTTTTAGATGAAATAGGGGATATGAGTTTGCATCTACAAGCAAAGCTTCTTAGAGTATTACAAGAAAAAGAACTTAATAAAATAGGTTCAAAATCTAATATACTTATAGATGTAAGAATTATAGCCGCAACTAATAAAAACTTAGAAAAAATGGTAACTAATGGAACATTTAGGGAGGATTTATATTATAGATTAAATGTAATACCTATAAAATTACCAAGTTTAAGAGAGCGTAAAGAAGATATACCTTTATTAGCTAAATTTATGATGAAAGAATATTCTAGAAAACTTAATAAAGATGTAGTAGATATAGATAGAAGTGTTATAAATTTAATGGTCGATTATAAATGGCCAGGCAATATAAGAGAACTTCAAAATATTATAGAATATAGTGTAAATATGTCATCATTATCAGTTATTACATTAGATATTATACCTAATAAAATTAAAAATATAGAGTATAATATAGAGTATAATATAGAAGATAAAGAAAATATACAAACGTTAGATGAATTAGAAAAAAGAGAAATCATAAAGGCTTTATATAAATATAAGGAGTATAAAAAGGATAAAGATTTAGTAGCCAAAGCTTTAGGAATATCAAGAGCTACTTTATATAGAAAACTAGAAAAGTATAATATAGTCTCAAAATGATACTAAATCTCATTTTGAGACTTTTCTATATCATTTTAGAGAAAAATAAGTTTATAAAAGAACTTATATACTAAAAGAATAAATAATATAAGTAAATAAATTATAAATTATTTTGTTTATCAACAAAGTGTGAAATCTAGTGTTTTGTATTAGTAAAAATAAAAAATAAGTAAAAAAAATATATAATATTTATTTTAAAACAAGCAAAAATAAAAGTTGGCATAATTATTGCTTTAATAATAAGTCATAATATTATTATTTTGGAGGTTTTTATTATGATGGATGCAAAAGAAAGATTACTTAATATATTAATAGAAGATGTAAAGCCAGCTATGGGATGTACTGAACCAGTAGCAGTAGCACTTGCTTGCGCAAAGGCAAAAGAATTATTAGGGGAAGAAATAGTTAAGCATAGAGTATTAGTTAGTCCAAATGTTTATAAAAATGGATTATGTGTTGGTATACCGGGAACAGATAGAGTAGGTCTTAAGATATCTGTTGCACTTGGATTTGTAGGTGGAAACTCAGAAAATGGATTAAGGGTATTAGAAACTATAAGTGATGAAGAAATTAAAATAGCTGAAAAATATATGGATAATACACCAATAGCAGTATCTCCAACAGATACTAAAGAAAAAATATATATAGAGGTAAATTTAGAAGGAGCTACAAGAACTTCGAAAGTTGTTATAAGAACTAAGCATGATAACTTTGTATATTTAGAATCGAATGGAGAAATTTTATTAGAAGAAGCAAAACTAGAAGAAGTTGCAAGTACAAGTGATGGTTCTATAGAAAATATATTAGATATAATAACTATAAAAGAATTAGTTGAAAGTGTAGAAGCTATGGAGTTTAAAGATATAGAATTTTTATTAGAAGGAATATCTATGAATGAACAAATAGCTAATTATGGATTAGAAAATAAAATAGGTGTTGGTGTTGGATATGGAATGAAAAAATCAATAGAAAAAGGTTTATTAGGTGATGACTTAATGAATAATGCAATGATGATAACAGCAGCAGCAGCAGATGCTAGAATGAATGGAGTAAAATTACCAGTTATGAGTTCTAACGGAAGTGGAAATAACGGTATAACTGCAATACTTCCAATAGTTGCATATAACAAAAAATTCCCTCAAACTGATGAAAGATTAGCTAGAGCCTTAGGAATATCTCATTTAGTAACTGCATATGTTAAAAACTTTACAGGAAGATTATCTGCAGTTTGTGGATGTGGAGTTGCAGCATCTACGGGAGCAACAGCAGGAATGTCTTGGTTAATGGATGGAAATATAAAACAGATTGAAGGAGCTATGGAAAATATAGTAGCAAGTTTAAGTGGTATGATATGTGATGGAGCAAAATCAGGATGTTCATTAAAATTAGCATCATCAGCTTCAGCAGCAGTACAAAATGCTATAATAGCAACACAGGACTGTATAGTTCCACCATTAACTGGTATAGTTGGTAATAGTGTAGAAGAAAGTATACAAAATTTAGGTAGAGTAAGTGATAAAGGAATGTCTGTTACAGATGAGGTTATAATAAAGGTAATGGATGATATGAATAAGGTTGACTAAAATTCTTGCAAAAGAACTGAATCTCCGATAAAATGTAAAGTATCATTATATATAGTGGAGGAATTATACTATGGATATAGAAACTAAAAAATGGGAAGTCTTATGTTCTGAACAGGAAATAGCAGATAGGTTAAAAGAACTAGGAGCTCAATTATCAGAAGAATATAAAGGTAAAAATCTAATGGTTATATCTTTACTAAAAGGAAGCTTCATATTCTGTGCAGATTTAGTAAGAAATATAACTGTACCAGTTAAAATTGAATTTATGACTACTTCAAGCTACGGACATGGAGAAGAGAGTTCAGGAAGAATAAATGTTGTTGCTGATATAAATACTGAGTTAGAAGGATATGATGTATTAATAGTAGATGATATAACGGATACTGCTCTTACAATGAGCCATGTTATGAATCATTTAAAATCTAAGAATCCAGCGAGTTTAAAATGTTGTGTATTATTAGATAAGCCAAGCAGAAGAAAAGTGGAATTAGTTCCTGATTACTGTGGATTTGAAATAGAAGATAAATTTGTCGTAGGATATGGATTAAATTTTGGAGATTATTATAGAAATATACCATATGTATTTAATGTAACAAATGAAGATAGATAATAATATAAAAAGTTGCTTATAATTATAAGCAACTTTTTATATTGAAAAATAAATTTTAGATTGCTTATATAACTAAATAAATATAAAAACATATTATTTATGTTATTAACATAGTCAGTAGATAAGTAATTAAAAAGTGGATAAGTTTTTTAGGAAAACAATTATAGGAGGTAGAAACATGGGGATAAAAATGATACATCATATATGTATTCAAACAGAAAAATATACAGAATCATTAGATTTTTATATAACTATACTAGGATTTAAGATTATAACTGAAACACAAAATTTTCACAGTAGAGATTATAATACATGGATACAATTAGGAGATTTTATGATAGAATTACAAACACCAAAATCTGGGGATAACTTTAATAAGTGGAGTTCATTAAATGGAGGCCCTGTACATATGGCATTCTTAGTGGATAATGTTGAAGAAGAATATGAAAGAATTCTAAATTTAGGATACAATAATTTCAAATTAAAAAATGGACAAGTTGTATATAAAGTTGAAGGTGAAAGTTTATTTAAAATAAAAGCACCAGAAGGAACAGAAATAGAAATAAGAGATACAAATATAAAATAAAGTTATACTTTTAATTGATATTTTTTATATTTAAAGTAGTATCAAAAATACTCTTCGAACAATAGTATGATAGAAAAGAGTTATTTTGATACTAGGAGGTGACATATTGAGAAAGTATAGTGAAGAGTACTCAATGGTCAGAGTATTACATGGAGTTAATCATAATGATGCAGTAGATATATATATAAATGATAGTTTATTTTTTAAAGCATTAAGATTTACGCAGTTTAGTCCATATGTATATGTTCCGAAAGGTCAATATGAAATGACAGTATATAATAGCGATACAACAGATAATCCGTTAGTAAGAGAATATATTGAAGTTGAGAATGGAGAATTAACAACTATTGCTATTACAGGAGATTTTGGTGATTTGAAACTAGTAACAATTGATGAAGATAAAGAAAAAGCACAAAAGGGATATTCGAAGGTAAGAGTAGTACAATTATCTCCTGATACACCTGAAATAAATATATTATTAGATGGTAAAATTTTGTTTTCAGACATTGAATTTAGAGATATTACTGATTATGAAGAAATACAACCAAGTACTTATAGGATGGATATAGAATCATCAGATGGAAATAGAATTATAAGAAGTAATAGAATAATTATAAATCCAGATAGAATATATACATTGTATATATTAGGAAAACTTCCTAATATACAGATATTTCAATCTTTAGATGGAGCAACATTTATAAGCCCATCAACAATATCAGAGTAAATAGAAAAGGATTATAAATTATCTGATTTATAGATAATTTATAATCCTTTTCTTAATCTAAATTTCTAAGACCATCCATAGTTTTAGTTTTTTTAGAAGTTTTTTCATCTTTCATTTTAATTACTTTTGCAGGAGAGCCAGCTACTACACATCCCGGTAAAACATCGTGAGTTACAATAGCACCAGCTGCAACAACTGAACCTTTTCCAATTTTAACGCCTTCAAGTATAACTGCATTAGCACCAACTAAAACATCATCTTCTATTATCGCTGGAGATGCTGAAGGTGGTTCTAAAACACCTGCTACAACAGCACCAGCACCTAAATGAACATTTTTTCCTATTATACCTCTAGCTCCAATAACAGAGTTCATATCTATCATAGAATTTTCACCAACAATAGCTCCTATATTAATAACAGCACCCATCATTATAACAGCATTTTTACCGATAGTTACCATGTCTCTAATAATTGCACCAGGCTCTATTCTTGCATGTTCATGTAAATAATTATACATAGGTATAGCTGAGTTTCGTCTATCAAATTCTATATGGGTATCAACAATAGAATTTTTATTTGATTGTAAAAATTTTGATATTTCATTATAATCCCCTATTAAAGTATAAGAATTATTTGAACCAAATACTTTAAAGTTATCAGTTGATTTAATTGTAAGGTTATTACAATTCACATATACCTTTACAGGTGTAGATTTTTTAGATTCTTTAATAAAATTAGCAATCTCATAGGCATCGTTTAAATTTATCATTAGATATCCCCCTTAGTATATTAAATTTATGATTTAATTTAATAGATCATCCATATTATAGTAACCATCATTTTTGTTAACTAAATATTTAGCAGCAGTAATAGAACCTTTTGCAAAGATATCTTTAGATTGAGCGCTATGTTGTATTTGAACTATTTCATCATGGCCTGCAAAAATTATATTATGTTCACCTACAATAGTACCACCTCTAACAGCATGTATACCTACTTCATTTTCAGTTCTCTTTGCAGATCTTCCATGTCTACCATAGTTATATTCTATATTAGGTAAAACTTCTTTTACAGTATTTGCAATCATAATAGCCGTTCCACTTGGAGCATCAACTTTCTTATTATGATGTTTTTCTATTATTTCAACATCAAATCCATATAACATTTTAGTAGCTTCTTTAACTAATTTAAGTAAGACATTAACCCCTAATGACATATTAGAAGAATGGAAAATAGGTATACTTTTAGATGCTATAGTTATTTTTCTTAATTCATCTTCATTATATCCAGTAGTAGCTATTACTAAAGGAATTTTATTTTGCAATGAGAAAGATAAGACATCATTTAAAGTAGAGTGATTAGAAAAGTCAATTACTACATCAGCACTTTCTTGTATATCAATCATTTTAGAATAGATTTTAAAAGGTGAATTATAGGGAACTTCTTTAGATACACCACAAACTAATTCTAATTCGTTATCTTCTTGGATACATTTAGTTAAAGTAGTTCCCATTTTACCAAGACATCCATTTACTATAACTTTTAACATAAGGCATCTCCTATTTTTAATCCTCTATTAATTAATTCTTGTTTTAATATAGCAAGATTTTTTTCGTCCATTTCAGCTAGAGGAAGTCTTAATTTTCCCACTTTAAATCCTAGTAAATTCATTGCAGTTTTTACTGGTATAGGATTTACTTCTATAAATAAAGCATCTATTAAAGGTTTCATGTCCAGTTGTAAATTTTTTGAACCTTCTATATCACCATTAAAGAATTTTTCGACTAAATCATGAGTTTCTTGAGGACAAATATTAGCTAAAACAGAGATAACACCACTACCACCAACAGATAATAATTGAAGTATAGAATCATCATTGCCAGAATAAACAGCAAAATCATCAGGTACTAATCTACAAACTTCAGCAACTTGAGCAAGATTACCACTAGCTTCTTTAATTGCAACTATATTATCTATTTTAGCTAAGTCAGCAACTATGTTAGGACTTATATTCATAGATGTTCTTCCTGGAACATTATAAAGAATTATTGGTAAATTAACACTTTTAGCTATTTCTTCAAAATGAAGCTTAAGTCCTCTCTGATTAGTTTTATTATAATAAGGTGTTATTATTAATAAAGCATCAGCACCTAATCTTTCAGCTTCTTGACTTAAATAAATTGAATGATCTGTATTATTAGAGCCAGTACCTGCTATAACAGGTATTCTTTTTTTTGTTTTATCTACTACATATTTTATAACAGCTAATTGTTCTTCATTACTCATTGTAGTTGATTCACCAGTAGTACCACAAACAAGTAAGGCATCAGTATTATTTTCTATATGAAATTCTACTAATTTCCCTAATGTTTCAAAGTCAATACCATTATCAGAAAAAGGTGTAACCAAAGCAACTGCAGATCCTTTAAATATCATATATAATTCTCCTTTTATATAAAAATTTAATAATATTATTAGTTCATAGAAGATTTATAATTATACTAAGTTATAAGATAATAATAATTCTGCTATTTGAACAGCATTAGTGGCAGCACCTTTTCTAATATTATCAGCTACAACCCATATATTAATTCCACTATCAACACTAAAATCTCTTCTTATTCTTCCAACAAAAACTTCATCTTTTCCAGTACAATCTATTGCAGTAGGATATTCATTTTTTTCAGGATTATCAATAATTATTAAACCGGGAATATCTTCAAGAGTACGAACAAGGTGTGATAAATCAAAATTTTCTTCAAATTCAATATTTATAGACTCACTATGAGAATTCTTAACAGGAACTCTTACAGCAGTAGCAGTAACTTTCATATTATAATCATTAAATATTTTCATAGTTTCATTTATCATTTTTAATTCTTCTTTTGTATATCCATTAGAAGTAAAATCATCTATATGAGGTAGACAATTAAATGCAATTGGATGTGGATAGAAATTATTAGAATTTCCTTGAATGCCATCTTCTAAATCTTTAACACCTTTAACACCAGAACCAGAAACAGCCTGGTATGTAGAGTAAACTACCCTTTTAATTTTATATCTGTCATGAAGTGGTTTAAGAGGAACCATTGCTTGTATAGTTGAACAATTAGGATTAGCAATTATACCCTTATGATTTTTAACAGCTTCTGGATTAACCTCAGGAACGACTAAAGGAACATCTGGATCCATTCTCCAGTAACTAGAATTATCGACTACTATAATGCCTTTAGAAGCTGCAATAGGAGCAAATTTTTCACTTACTTCTCCTCCTGCTGAAAATAGTGCAATTTGTATATCTCTGTCAAATACATCTTTATTTAATTCTTCAACAATGTATTCTTTTCCATTAAAAGTAACATAAGAACCTGCAGATTTTGCAGATGAGAATAGATATAAATTCTCAATAGGGAATTGTCTTTCTTGTAAGATTTTTAAAAAAGTTCTTCCTACCATACCAGTAGCACCAACTAAAGCTACATTTACCTTTTTCATTAAAATCACCCCAATTAATAAAATTATTTAGACTAAAGTTTTTGATTAACAGAAACTATC
>JAVXLU010000051.1:8636-14501 GCA_036646635.1 Romboutsia sp. | reverse complement strand
AGAACTTTATTGTACAAAGTAATGTAGCGTATGGTTATACTAAAGTAAAAGATTTCAGAATAAGAATACCACAGTTTATGTAAGTGGTAATAAATAATTAAAAAGAATACTATAATAGAAGTAAATACAAAACTTAATAATAACACAAATTTACAAAGGAATAAGGGGGAGTTTTATGAAGAAAATATCATCTATAATATTACCAAGTATAATAATACTTACAATCGCTTTTTTATGCAGGGCTGATAAATATATATTAGTTGGATTATTTTTATTGTTTCCAATTACATTTATAATACAAGGTTCAATATATTCAAATTTTACAAAAGAGTTGATTATAGGCTTTGTTTTATCGTCTATTGCATTTATAGTTCCTATAAATCTATGGTATCATATGGGCAGTTGCATTGAGTTTTTAGTAATTTATAATGTATTAGGTATTATAAGTTATTTTATCAAGAATAGAGCAATTTACAGAAATAAAAAATCTAATTAATACACTATACTAATAGAATATGAACAAAAAGTAGGGGTATGCCAACTGATGGCATACCCCTACTTTTTGTTATTGAAATTATACTTGATATCAACACTATATTAAAACATAGCCTTTTATTAAAATTTATTATTCTTGTTTTTTCTTTTCTATTCTTAATTTATCTAAATAAGAAACTGCATTAAGAGCAGCGATTTGCCCTTGACCTGCTGATTTAATATAAGAATACGGTTTTCCTACACAATCTCCTGCTGCAAAACATCCTTCTATACTTGTTTTCATATTAATATCTACCTTAATATGAGGTCCATCAGTTTCTATACCTGGTACTAAGGATTTTGGCGATGAACTATCTTTTATTACAAACACTCCATCAACATCAATATCTTTTCCTTTAAAAGTAACTTTATTTACAATATTATCACCTTGAATTTGTACTGGTCTATCATTTATAACTTCTATTGAAGTGTCTAGTCCTAGTGATGATCTCATTAAAGTTTCATTCTTATACATTGGTATAAAGTAAGTCTTAGATGCTATTTCATTTAAAAAGTTAGCTTCTTCTTCTGATTCTTTATTGTATCCTATTATAGCTACTTTCTTATCTTTATATAATGGTGCATCACATGTTGCACAATATCCTACACCTTTACCTAAGAACTCCTCTTCTCCTTTTATAGGCTTTCCATATTCAACCCCAGTTGCTAATATAACTGTAGTAGCTTCATACATATCATCACCTGACATTAATGCAAAGTATTCACCCATAGCATAAACATTATTTATCTTTTTAGTGGATATTTCAATATCCATATTTGCTATATGCTCTTTAAACTTATCTTTTAACTCTTCTCCACTTATATCATAAAAGCCTAAATAGTTATCTATTGATGGTGCTTTAACAATTTTATTGCTTAAATTTTCACTTCCAAATATTATTGTACTCTTCTTTCTAATTTTTGCATTTATTGCTGCAGATATTCCTGCTGGACCACTTCCAACTATAGCTATATCATATCTCATATCTCATTTTTACCACCTATCATTTTATAAATGTGATTGCACTTTTGCCTTTATCTTTTCTTTAGGCATAAATCCTACTAAAGATTCTACTGCTTTACCATTTTTAAATATCATCATCGTTGGTACTGTAGATATATTAAATTGTTGAGCTATTTCTAAACTTTGATCGATATCAACCTTTACAAACCTTGCTTCATTTTGCATTTCACTTCCTACTGTTTCAAATACTGGTGCTAACATCTTACATGGACCACACCAAGTTGCGAAAAAGTCTACTACTACTACTCCATTACTATTTTCAACTTCACCTCTAAATTGAGAAGTACTTATTATTTTAGCCATTTCTTCACCCTCCTAAATATCCTTCTATTTATACTATGAATTATAATATAATATAGTTATTATTTATAACAAATTTATTTATTATTTTCTACATTCCAATTATACCCAATATTTAGGATGAAAATCAATTTTTTTATTATTTAAATATTTATTTAGGAATTATGATTTCAAACTTAGTATTCTTATCTAATTCTGATTCTACATTTATATCAAACCTAAGATTTAAACATAGCATCTTAGCAATAGATAAACCTATTCCAGAACCATCAATATCTTTATTTCTTATATTTTCACTTCTAAAGAATCTATCAAATACATATGGAATTTCTTTTTTACTTATTCCTATACCTGTATCTATAATAGATATTGCTATATTATGATTATCTTTTTGTTGTACTTTTATTAAAATTTCATCATTTTCTTTTGTATATTTAAATGCATTATCTATAAATATACTTATAAGCTGTCTTAATTTATTTTTATCTGTAATAATAATTTTATTCTTTAATTTAAAATCTATTTCAAATTTTTTATTTTGTATTTCTGCTATATCAATATAATTATTACTTATTTCCTCTAATATTTCTTTTAAATCTACACTTTTTAAATTTAGTTTTTCAACTTCTGCTTCCTCTTTCATAAGTGATAATAAATCACTTATCATTTTTTTCATTCTTCTAGTTTCTCTCATAGCATCAGCTATTGTTTCTACTTCATCGTTAATTGTATTATTTGGTGATTTTAACATAATTTCTAATTTTGATGAAACTATAGATATGGGTGTTCTAAGTTCATGAGATGCATTTTGTATAAATTTAGCTTGATTATTCCAAGCTATTTCTATTGGTACTATAGCTTTTTGAGTTAAGTATAAGGCTAAAAAATACGTAGATATCATAGCAATTATTATCCCAATAATAAAAACAAATATAAGTTGTTTAAATAAATTCATTTCTGTATCTATATTTCTTATTATTTGAATTTTATGTTTACCAATATTTATACTAATCTCCCTAAATATATATCCATTTTCATTATATGTAAAAAATTCATTTTTCCTATTATGCTTATTAGATGGTAATATCTCATCAAAATATCCATTTTGAGTATAATATCTTATTCTATCTCCCTCATATACATAGACCATGTTACCTGGATCTTTTAATACAATAGGATAAAAAAATGATGAACTCTGCAGTTGAATGCTTATAGATTCTAATTCATCTTGCAATTTTCTATCAATCCTATTATAGGTAAGACCCTGAAAATATGAGAATATAAATATAGAAAATATTATTAAAAAACTAACAACTACTCCTATATTAACTTTTATTAAGCTATTTTTAGTTTTAACAAATACATTTTTATTTATCATCAAATATATAACCTACTTTTCTTTTAGTCTTTATATATTTATCGTATCCATATTTACTTAGTTTTTTTCTTAAATTACTTACATATACTTCTACTATCTCCATTGATGAATCTGATTCAATACCCCAAACTCTATCATAAATTTGTTCTTTTAATAAAATCGATCCTTTATTTAATAAAAGGTACTCTAGTAATCTAAACTGCTTATTTTGAAGTTCTATTTCATAATTATTAATAAAAACTCTTCTTTTATTAAAATCTAAAGATAGCTCTTTGAATTCCATACTATTTTTTTCTTTTAACTTACCATTTGTTCTAAGTATTGCATATACTCTTGCTACTAATTCTTCCATATAAAAAGGTTTTGTTAAATAGTCATTTGCTCCTACTGTAAAAGCTTCTACTTTATCATCTAAAGACTCTTTAGCTGTTAATATAAGTACTGGTGTATCTATATTATTACTTCGAATAGTTTTTAATATATCTAATCCATTCATATTAGGTAACATTAAATCAAGTACTACTAAATCATATATCTTTTGATTTATTAAATATAAAGCCTCTTCTCCATCTTCACATTTATCTACATCAAAATGTTTTTTTAATTCTGATGATATACTTTTTATAAGTTTTTTATTATCTTCTACTATTAATACTTTCATCTTACCTCCTACTATATTTATATATATCTTTAAATTATACAGATTAAGTAAAATATGTAAAAGTATATTTTCAATTTTTTATATATAAAAAGCTCACTATATTACTTATTTATAAGTAAATATAGTGAGCTAATTACTCTGTATATAAAATTTGCTAGGCTATACTTTATTTTTTACAAATCACATAATATATTTTCGATTAATCTAATTAAACTCGATATGTTACTCAAATTTGTTTTCATTATATTCTTGAACAATTTTTATAAAATTTTCTACAGTCATACTTTCATTCATATTATCTATTATTTGATGATAATACCAATTTGCAAAATCGGGATTTGCTAAAGTTTCATTCATTTTTTTAAAATCTATCTTTACATCATCAAAATTATTATTTTCATTCATTTTTATCACCCCTTAGAATATTTTTATTATTCCTCAAAGGTATATGATTTATCCATTTAATTATCATAGCCTTTATATATATTATTTATTAAGTCTAACTTTGTGAGACTTAATATCAATATCTATATTTGCTTTTTCTTTTATATCATCATAATTATAACCTAATATTTCTATCTTTTTAGCATTTTGTGAAGTTATAATTTCGATTTCAACTTCTTCTCCCGGCTTTAATACACTATATGCTGATACATGACTTACCATTATATATTCTTCATTTTCATTTAACTCTCCTATTTTGAGGATAATATTTCCTAAATCTTTAGTAGATGAATTTTTAACTTTAACTCCGTATGTTACTCCATCTTTAGATTCATTTATTATATGTATTTTTGAAATAGTTAAAATTTCATAGTCTTTACTATCTTCTAATGTTGAGATTTTTTCCTTAATTTTTATATGGTTATTTTTGCTATTAACTACAACCTCTTTACCTTCTGCTTCATATCTATATCCTATTACTTTTACACTATATGTATATTCTTTATGTCCAAGGCCTATATATGCACTTTCTTTAGGACTCAATGTTATGTCTAAAAATGATTCTGATTTATCTATTATATTTTTATTTTTATCGTACTCTTCATATTCTAACCATATATTAGATATATCAAAGTTTGATTTATTCTCAACCCTCGTTGATGTATCTATACTATTATTATCACCTTTAGATATATTTATAATTTCAGAATTGCCTATACTAATAGCTTTTGCATTATTTTCAGTTATTTCTATTGTATGTATCGGTGCCTCATATTTATTTTTATCAATTTTATTATTTGTACAGGCAGTTAATAAAATAATATTTATTAACATAATAGTAATAAATAAATATAACTTACTTACATATCTATTCATATTTTAAGCACCTCCTATTCATAGCTTATGAGTAAATATAAATTTATATTAAATATTTATATTCATTCATGAAATCATTTAAAGCTTGAGTTAATATTTCAATTTTAGTAAATTGAGAATTACTACAAATTCTTTCAAAATCTTCCCATGTTTTTTTATCAACTTTTATACTTGTAGTTTTTAAATCTTTTAAATCTTTTTTATCAATTTTTATATCTTTTTTGTTTGTATTCTTTTTTAATTTTATAGCCTTAATTTCTTTAACTTCCATATACCAATCATATACTTCACATAATTTATCTATATCTTCTTGAGTTATATTTATTTTTCTATCTTTCTTAGGTTGTACTTTTCTTGTTGATAATGACTTTTCTAATACATTTTTATCCTTACTAATCTTAGATTGTTTTTTAATAGTTGCATTATTTGAATTAGATTTTGACTTTGATATTTGTTCTCGCTTATTTACATCTTTTTTTACACTTATATCATTAAACTCTATCTGATTTATTTTTTTATCTTCTTTAATAACATATTTTCCATTTTCTAGTTTATATCCTTTTTTATTTAAAAAAGATTTTAGGGTTTTAGTTACAATGCCTAGCTCTTTTGCTATATCTTCAATCGATACTTCTTTATTTTGTAGTT
>JAVXLU010000051.1:0-8626 GCA_036646635.1 Romboutsia sp. | reverse complement strand
AAACTTTTTTAATCTTTCATTAACTTTCATATTTATTCCTCCACAATTATGCATCTATTCTTTTGATTATTTATTGTATCATAATATAACTATTTAATAAAATTACTAAAAATTATAGTTTTTCTAATTTTTAGTATTCTCTATATATAATATCATATTTTAAATATATCTTGTTGTATACTTGATTTATTGAAATTAATTAAGCATATAAATAAAATAATATTTTAAATATTTTTTTCTAAATATTATTTTTTAAAATGTAATTTTATAGATTATTGAAATAATTGAAAATACTCAATTTATATATTTTTTTAAAATCATTTTTTTAAAAAAATATTAACTTCTTGTTTAATTTTTAGTTTTTTTATCAAAAAAACATTTACTTTTGTCGAAAATTATTTTATACTCATAATTGTTCAAAAGATTGTTTGATTAACAATGCAAACGAGGAAAACACTACCAACAAATTGGTAAGTTATAAATTTAAACTTTAGGAGGAATTTAAAATGAAAGAAATTTTAATAGGTACCGTATTATTATTATCTGTACTGGCATTATTTACATTATTTAGTTACAAAGCTCCACAAGGTATGAAGGCAATGGGTGCATTAGCAAATGCAGCATGTGCAAGTTTCTTAGTTGAAGCATTCCACGCATCTTTATTCGGTACTCAAATGGGTATGACATTCTTACAAGGCGTTGGTGATGCAAACGGTTCGTTAGGCGGAGTTGCTGCTGGTATATTAGTACCCCTAGCATTAGGCGTATCTCCAGTTTACGCTGTATTAGTTGGTTTAACAGTTTCAGGATTTGGTATACTTCCAGGATTTATAGCTGGTTACTTAGTATCATTTGTTATTAAGTTCTTAGAAAAGAAAGTTCCTGCTGGTCTTGATTTAATAGCTATAATAATAATAGCTGCTCCTTTAACTAGATTAATCGCTATGGGTATGGATCCGATAGTTGAAAATACATTACTAAAAATAGGACAAGTTTTAATACAAGCTGCTGATGCATCTCCATTAGTTATGGGTCTTATACTTGGTGGACTAATAACAGTTGTTGCAACTGCTCCACTTAGCTCAATGGCTTTAACTTCAATAATAGGTTTAACAGGTGTTCCAATGGCAATAGGTGCTTTAGCAGTATTCGGTTCATCTTTCATGAACTATGTATTCTTCTCAAAAATGAATTTCGGTTCAAAGAAAGATACAATATCTGTTGCAATAGAACCATTAACTCAATCAGATATAATATCTGCAAATCCATTACCAGTATATGTAACCAACTTTATAGGTGGTGCTATGTCAGGTGTAATAGTAGCAATGATGGGTCTTACTGTAAGTACTCCAGGTATGGCAACTCCAATAGCAGGTTTTGCTGTAACAGTTGGTCAAAATGGACCTAGAGCTTTAATAGCTGCTGCAGGATGTATAGTAGTAAGCATCTTAGCTGCATTCATAGGATACGCAATATTCAAAAATACTAAAATAAAAACAGCCGACGAAATTCGTGGTACTAAATCAGAAGAAGTTGCTGCTTAATATAAAGTAATAAAAAAAATAACACAGAGAAATCTGTGTTATTTTTTTATTACTTTATTGCCCATTGAAATCTAAAAAAGGTATTATCACAATTGTGATAATACCTTTTTTAGATTTCAATGGTGCGGATGAAGGGAGTCGAACCCCCACGCCGTAAAGCGCCAGATCCTAAGTCTGGTGCGTCTGCCAATTCCGCCACATCCGCATATCTTACTATAAATTAATTATAATATCTTTTACTTTATTTGGCAACCATTATTTTACTACCTTACTATTTTTCTTGTCAAAGTTCCTATTCCTAATCCCATCATAACTATTCCTATCACCATCTCTGTATTTGAAACTATATAACTAGCTTCTGACGGTTGACCATTACTAGCTCCTACTCCTCCAAACATACCTACACTTAAATTTATAGTTTCATTTAAATCTTTCATTAATTTAGGAAGTTTAATTTTATTTAAATTATACAATGTATAGTGTATATCTGTTCCTTGTATTTCAACACCTGTAAATAAATAAATTAAAGAGAATAAAAATATTATAGATAATCCAGAAAAAAATGCAAACTCCGGTCTTTCCCCATATCCGCATGTTATCCATGATATTAAAGATATTATCTTAGGAAATTTCTTTAATGACTTATGTTCAGTACATTTTGCTAGATAATAGTATTCTCCAAAATTATTATTTAAAGTGTTTTCTTTAAATTTATCTGCTAATATTTCATATGTCATATATACACCTTCATATTCTTGTTTAGTTTTATTTTTTATAGGTATTTTATCAAAAAATGTTTTTTCATCAAATTTAGTTTTATAATCATCAATAAAGTCTAAATCTGATACATAATAGTTTGTCATCTTCATGCCAGACATATCACAATCTTTTATTGTTATCATATTTAATTCGCTTTTATTTATTATCACGCTTTTCATAAATGTTTGTTCAAATGAAGTATCACTTATATTACAATTTTCAAATATGTTAAATGATATATCACTATTTAAAAATTTAACATACATATTACAGTTATAAAATTCACATGACAAATTATCTTTTTTATTAAGTGATGGCGATTTTTCAGTATCTTCTTTTATTAATATACAATTTTCAAAAACTACACCTCCATCACCAAATTCACAATTTTCAAATTTACATCCTATAAATTTACATTCTTTAAATCTTACATTTTTAAAATTGCAATCTTTGAATCTAGTACAAACTATATCTTCATTGTTAATTTCATAAAAATTCACTTCATCTAATATACCTTTTTTCCCTATTTCTTCTCCATTAAAATTCATATAACTATATTTAGAACTTGGTCTATATCTAACTAAATTTTTATCTTTATGCTTTAACATATATCTATATATATTTTCATTATTTTTTTTTCTTTTTTCTAATTGGTCACTAGCAACAGCATTTTCTTCTTTAAAATTTATATAGCCCATTACTTACTCCTTTGAAGACTTTATTAATTTAAAGATAACGTACTTAGGTTTCAATACGTTATCTTTTTATAGTTATTATTATACTTTTAGTAATGAATTATACTTTTATTTTAATTTCCTAGTTTATATAGTTTTTTATTTACTATTTTACTTCTTCTAATTTATCTTCATCAACAGTTTTACCAAATATTTGAACACCTACAACTATAGCGCATAATGCAAGTGGTAAAACAATATATATTGGTAACCCAAGCCCAGCTGGTATATAACCAAATAATATTGTTATTACTGCTACAAATAATGAATATGGCATCTGTGTTTTAACATGTTCTATATGATCACACCCAGCACCCATAGAAGATAATATTGTTGTATCTGATATCGGAGAACAATGATCTCCAAATATAGCTCCTGTTAAAACTGCACTTGTACTTACTATTATAAATGACATTTCTGGATTTATTGAATGTGCTAATGGTACAGCTAAAGGCATAAGTATTCCCATTGTCCCATAAGCTGTGCCTGTTGAGAATGATATTACTGCACCTAATATAAATATTATACTTGGTAATAAGAAATATGGTAATGATCCTGATAATAATACTACTAAATACTTTGCTGTTCCTAATTCTTTTATTACTGAACTTAATGACCATGCAAGTATTAGTATAACACCAGTTATTACTAATGTCTTCATACCATCTACCCAAACATCTATTGCTTCTGAAACTGTAAATATTTTTTTACCTACTGCCATAACCATCGCAATTATTCCAGAAAATAACGCTGATTGGAATAATGCCACAGATGCATCTGATGCACTAAATGCTTCCTTTATAGCTTCAAATGTAAATGGATTATCATTAAACAATGCTATTAAACTAGCTTCATCCCCAGCCATTATTGATGAATATCCACTATAGTAAAATGCTATTAATGACGTTACTATTAATGATCCTATTGGTATTATTGCATTCCATATACTTAATTTTACACCTTCTTTTGGTTCTAAATCTGAATGATGATCTTTAGAATTGCCTACTTCTACATCTGATATATTACCTTTTCTAGCTTTTAATTCAGCTTTTCTCATTGGCCCAAAATCTTTCATAAGTAATGTTGTTACTACTATAAATGCTAGTATTAATATATTATAAAATCTATATGGTATAGTACTTACAAATATTCCAAAAGCATCTGCTTCTACACCTATACCTACAAATGCATCATTTATAAGACCAACCTCAAGTCCTATCCATGTTGATATTATAGCAAGACCTGCTATAGGTGCAGCTGTTGCATCTATTATAAATGCTAACCTTTCTCTTGATATTTTCATTTTATCAGCGACTGGTCTCATCATCGGACCTATTATCAGTGAATTTGCATAATCATCAAAGAATACTAAAAGTCCTGAAAACCAAGTTATCATTTGTGTTCCTTTTGCTGTTTTAGCTCTTTTAGAAAGCGCTTCAGCTATAGCCTTCGCTCCTCCCATTTTAGCTACAAGGTTTATTACTCCTCCAATTGCTAAAACTTGAAGTATTATACCTGCATTCCAAGGATCTGCTAATGAAGTTAATGCTCTATTTACTACATCTAAAAACGATACTACTAAGGCATTAAATACATTTGTTCCTGATAAATTTATTATAAAACTTCCCGACATAATACCTATAAATAATGATACAACAACATTTTTAGTTATAAATGCAAGTATTATTGCTACCACTGGTGGTATTAAAGTAAATATACCAAATTTTTGTGCATTAATTGATGCGATATCAATATCTGAAGCAAATGTAAACGGTGTTGATAATATAAATATCATTAATGTTGTTAATATAATCCTTAAATTTCTACTGTTCATAAAAAATTTCCCCTTTAATTATTATTTTGTGAATAGGTTTAGGGTATTAAAAAGAGCCTTGAGTTTACACTCAAGGCTCTAATAATTACGTACACAAATAAAACTATACTATAATAATTCCTTAAATGTAGCTCACCACAAATAATATTGTGACAGTGATACATATATTTTATGCATCCCCAGATATATAACTTTAAAGCATTAGTTATACACTTCGGCGATAGTTCCTTTCCTAATAAGTCATTGTGCTTACCTCATTATTAGTACTGATAAATACCGCTCCTCTACCCTTAATATTTATTCACTTTTTGATTTAAATAAATTATATATTATTTTTTTCTGATTTGCAAGACAATTTAGAATTTTTTTATTCTTCTTTACATATATATAATTTTATGGTAATATATGTAGGATTATATAATAAATAGTAATATTATAAGATATACTTATAAAAATAATAATAATCTTTTTAAAATAATATATGTTTTTATATTTTTAAGTAGCATTAAAATAAAGTTGAACTTTATTTTAATGCTACTTAAATTTTATTCATTAACTTTAATTAATTAAGGTTTTTATATTTTGACTTTATCTTTTGTGGGGTATTTTTTACAATATACCTTATTTTAATATTTACTTTTACACAAATACTATATATAATTTATATTATACGTTTTAATTGTTAATTACTAAAGGAGAAACTTTAATATGACCAAATATACTTATGAAGAAATAAAAATGATGTATGGAAAAATAAGTCCTTTTGAATTTAAGGATAAATTAATAGATTTAGCAAAATACAATGCTCAAGAAAAAAATATAACAATACTTGATGCTGGCCGTGGTAATCCTAATTGGACTGCTGCCACACCAAGAGAAGCATTTTTTACATTTGGTCAATTTTCAGTTAATGAAACTCGCTTAAATTGGGACTTGGGAGATTTAGCTGGTATGCCTCAAAAAGATGGTATTTCAAAGCGATTCTATAAATATGTAAAAGAAAATCCTACTATGCCTGGAATTAATCTTTTAAAATCTATAATTGATTACGGTATAAATATATTAAATTTTAATGCTGATGATTTTATCCATGAATTAAGTGATGCTATAATCGGAGATAACTATCCAGTTCCAGATAGAATGTTGCCTCATCTAGAAAAAATTGTTCATGATTATCTAGTTCAAGAGATGAAATACGATATTGACCTTGGTGGAAATTTAGAAATATTTTCTGTTGAAGGTGCAACAGCTGCTATGTGCTATATATTTGATTCTTTAATGGCAAATGAATTATTAAGAAAAAATGATAAAATAGCTATAATGACACCTATCTTTACTCCTTATCTTGAAATACCTCATCTTCCTGGATATGAGTTTGAGGTTATTAATATAAATGCAGATGAAGTAGACTCTTATGGTAATCATACTTGGCAATATTCAAAAAAAGAATTAGAAAAACTTAAGGATACTTCTATAAAGGCTTTATTTGTTGTTAATCCTAATAATCCCGCTTCTATAGCTATTAATGATGATTCTGCTAATAATTTAGTTGCTGTAGTTAAAAACTATAATCAAGACTTAATGATTATATCAGATGATGTTTATGGAACTTTTGTTAATGATTTTACTTCTTTAATGGCTAAACTTCCTTATAATACAATCGGTGTTTACTCTTATTCTAAGTACTTCGGTGTTACTGGATGGAGATTAGGAACGATGGCATTGCACGAAAAAAATGTATTTGATAAAAGAATAAATGATTTAGATAAAAATTTAAAGAAAGATTTAGATAAACGTTACGGTGATATGAGACTTAATCCATCTACTATATCGTTTATGGATAGGATAGTTGCTGATAGTAGACTTGTAGCACTTAATCATACTGCAGGACTTTCAACTCCTCAACAAGTTCAAATGGCATTTTTCTCAGCATTTGCTTTAATTGATACTGAAAATGATTATAAATCACTTAATATAAGTATTTGTAAAAAACGTCAAGAATTATTGTACAATGCATTACAAATTCCACCAAATGAAGATAAAAATAATGCTGCATATTATACTCAATTTGATATAGAACAATGGGGCAAAATTAATTATGGAGAAGATTTTATAAATTATATTAAATCAAATTATAATCCTGTAGATATATTATATAAGTTAGCTAATGATTATTCTGTAGTCCTACTTAGTGGTAGTGGATTTGCTGGACCTGAGTGGTCTATAAGAGTTTCTTTAGCCAATCTTCATGATAGCTCTTATCCTAAAATCGGGAAAGCTATAAAATCTATATTAAATGAATATGTATCAGATTGGAAAAAATCAACTTCAATTAATGATTGTATATAAATATCATAAAAAACTGACTCTACTTATTCTTATAGAATAAGTAGAGTCAGTTGCACCACTTGCTCAGTATACCCCAGCTACGCATATATGAAATATACATCATTGCATATTTTTTATTTATTACTGTACTAATTAATATATTATTAATAAATATTCTAATAAAACAAAAGAAGATAAAAACAAATACTGTTGTTCTATTCTTATTAATTCTTAAATTTTTATCTTTAAAATTCTATATTCTTTTTTTCTATATTTATTTGATACCATAAACAAAATGCAAATATCGTCCAAACTTTTCTTGAATTATCTTGTTTGTTATTAATATGGTCATCTAAAAGATTTATTGCATAATCTTTATTTATAAAATTATCAACCTTTGATTCATTTATAGTTTTTCTTACTATCTCTCCTAATTCTTCTTTTAACCATATTCTTATAGGTGTTGGGAATCCTAACTTTTTCTTTTCTACCATATGTTTTGGAACTATATATTTAAATGCTTCTCTAAGAAGTATTTTAGTATTACTACTACTAATTTTTTGTTCTAATTTTAAATTTTGTGCAACTTTTAAAACCTCTTTATCTAAAAAAGGAACTCTAAGTTCAATAGATTGGGCCATAGACATCTTATCAGCTTTTTGTAAAATATCTCCCTGAAGCCACATATTTATATCTACATATTGCATAGTTGTTACATAGTCATACTTTCTTCTTTGAGCTTCATTATATAAAAATGATAATCTATTTTGATATTTATATAATTCATTATAATATTTTAATACTTTTTTTATCTCATCATTTTCAAATATTTTAGCATTTCCTATATATCTTTCTCTCAGCGGAGTAGATGCTCTATGTAAATAACTTTTACCTTTTATATCAGGCATTTTATTAGAAATTACATTTATTGTATCTTTTATAATATCTGGCATTTTTTGTATACGTCTTATACTATTATATTCCTTATATATATTATATCCTCCAAATAATTCATCTGCACCTTCTCCTGATAATATCACTGTTACATATTTCTTAGCTTCCTTCGATAAAAAATAAATTCCTACCTCTGATGGGTCTGCAACAGGATCATCTAGGTGGTAAAAAACTTCTGGCAATGCTTTTATATATTCTTCCTGACTCACTGTAATCGCTATGTTTTCAATCCCTAAAGAATTTGCTGTTTTTTTAGCTACCTCTAATTCATCATATCCTTGTACCCCAAACCCTATAGAAAATGATTTTATGTCAGGATTTATTTTACTTGCAATAGATGCTACTATCGCTGAGTCTATTCCTCCTGATAAAAATATACCTATCTCTACATTTGCTTCCATATGATGCTTTATTGAATCTATTATCACATTTTGAACATCCTCAGCGCTAACATCCTGTTTAGTATCTAAATC
>JAVXLU010000050.1:936-14826 GCA_036646635.1 Romboutsia sp. | reverse complement strand
TGAGAGTAATTTCAAATTAGATATTCAAAACTATGCTATAGTTAATTTCTTCTCATTTATGGATATAGTTCATACATTGGGTGGCGTTGTTGTTGTTGTTAAACCTAACGAACTTGAAGAGTTAAATAAATTTATACCTGAATGTTATGGCTTTGACAAAAATAAAAATAAAGGTTCAATGGAATTAATTGAAAATTCAGGAACTCAGAAACTAAACGGATATCAGGCTTTATATTATGGACGTATAAGAAAAAATGACAGTGCTTTAGAAAGAGATAGAAGACAAAGAGCTCTTATACAAGGTATGATTGACGGAGCTAAAAATCTCTCTATAACTAAATATCCACAGTTACTAGATAGTATTTTACCTTATATAAAAACTAATATGAAACCAACAGACATTTTATCACTTGGTGCTACAGCACTTCAAATAGGTGATTTAAATATAAAATCATTAGAATTCCCTATGGAAGAATACAGTACCGGTGGAATATATGGTAATGCAGGATGGGTTTGGCGTTATAATTCAGATAAGTGTTTATCAATTTTACATGAGTTCATATTTGATGATGTAATGTATCAAAAACCACAACAATAATAAAAATACCTAGAGTATACACTCTAGGTATTTTTATTATTGTTGTTAATAGTTAAATTTTTCTAAAATCGCATCAACTATATACTCGCTTGACTTACCATCTCCATAAGGATTTGATGCCTTACTCATTTCCTCATATTTTTTGTTATCTACTAATAGTTCTTTAGTAAGGTTATAAATATTTTCTTCAGTAGTTCCTGCTAATTTAAGCGTACCCGCTTCAACACCCTCCGGTCTTTCTGTAGTATCTCTCAATACTAATACTGGTTTTCCTAGCGAAGGAGCCTCTTCTTGAATACCTCCACTATCTGTCATTATTAGATATGCCTTATTTAAAAAATTATGAAAATCAAATACCTCTAAAGGCTCTATAAGGTGAATTTTTTTATTTTCACCTAAAATCTCATCTGCTGCTGCTCTTACTAATGGATTTAAATGTATAGGATATATAACTTGAATATCATCAAATTCTTCAGTTATCCTCTTTATAGCTCTAAATATATTTTTCATAGGTTCTCCCAGATTCTCTCTTCTATGAGCAGTTAACATTATAATTCTATCTGAGCCTATTTTATCTAATATATCATTTGAGTATTCTATTTTTATAGTTGTCTTTAATGCATCTATAGCAGTGTTTCCAGTTACATATATATCTTTCTCTTGTTTACATTCCTTTATTAAGTTCTTCTTGGCTATTTCAGTTGGTGCAAAATGCATATCTGCTATAACTCCAGTAATTTGTCTATTTATTTCTTCAGGATAAGGAGAATACTTATTATATGTTCTTAAACCAGCTTCTACATGTCCTACTAAAATTTTATTATAAAAAGCAGCTAAACTTCCAGCTAAAGTTGTTGTTGTATCTCCATGTACTAATACTATATCTGGATTTACTTGTTTAATTACCGTATCTAAACTACTCAATGCTCTAGTCGTGACATCTACTAAAGATTGACCTTGTTTCATTATATTTAAATCGTAATTTGAAACTATATTAAAAGTATCTAGAACTTGGTCTAACATTTGTCTGTGTTGAGCTGTTACACATACTATACTATCTATATTTCTCCTTGACTCTAACTCTTTAACCAACGGAGCCATTTTTATAGCCTCTGGCCTAGTTCCAAATATAGTCATTACTTTTATAGTTTTCATATATACTCCTCCTTTTTTAATTTACTATCTAATTATTAATGTATTCTATAAATAAAATAAGTATATATAATTGCATAAATGAATTATATATACTTATCTTTATTAAATTATATTACTGTTATTTTATAGTATCTACGTTTTGTTTTTTTATATTTTCTTTGAAATTAGGTTCTGAAAAATCTATATACTTACTAAATAATACATATACTTGTGCATTTGTTATATATTTAGATTTATTTATTTTATTATATACAACTTGATTTAATATACCTACCTGTTTCAATTCTTCTAAAGATTTAAAATCTTCATTAAATAATACTGATGCTAATTTTATA
The DNA here is from genome assembly GCA_036646635.1 of Romboutsia sp. GTDB lineage: Bacteria > Bacillota > Clostridia > Peptostreptococcales > Peptostreptococcaceae > Faecalimicrobium. The sequence continues at coordinate 12,738 of JAVXLU010000050.1, read as the reverse complement.
AAATCAGCTTTAGTTATATTCTCATTCATATTATTTATAAATTGAGTTTGTTTTTCATTTACATTTATATTACTGTGGTCTTTTATTAAATTTGCAATATTTTTCACTTCAATTTTGCTAGCTTTTTCATCTAAGGGCATAGAATCTTTATACTTTGATCCTAATACACCTCTTATTCTCAAATTCTTGATATACGCTTCTGCATAATGACCCTCATATGGGTTTTTAGGCATATCATAAAATTCCATTTTACCTATAGTTTCCATATCTTTATGTACTTTATTCATATGTTTATCCCTAACATCTCTCAATTTTAGATTATTAGTTATAGCATAATCTACAGCATGTACCGCCCCTTGAGCCATATTCATTAATACAGGTACAGTTCTAGCACTTCCATGTGCTACAACATCAAAACTTGCATTTCTTCCTAACACAACTACATTTTCAATATTCTTTGGCAACATTGATGATAACGGTATTTCATATATACTATTTCCATTCATAGCATTTCCATAGCCCTCTTTATATGTAGTTTGTAAGTCACTTGGATAACTTCCAAACCCAATGAAATCATTAAATTGTCTATGTGCTATTATATCATATCCATTTAATGTATAATCACCTACTATACGTACTCCTTCTCTTATATATAGCTCTTTAGCAATATTACCTGGTTTAGCATTCTCAAATCCTGGTAAATTATCTCTCATATACTCAACTATATATGGAACTTCTTCTTTAGCTATATTTATTATATTATTGTACGATTCTTTATCTAAAGGGTTAACTTTGAATGCTAATAATGCATTTAAAACTACACTTCCATCATCTTGTCTTGAAATATTTAATCCTCTCATCTTTAATAGGTCATTTTTAGGCTCATAATTATACATCTGTGCAAATCCCCATGCTGCATTACCTGTAACTCCTGTATTTGGATCATTATCATTTTTAAGTGCTTTTTTTATCTCATTCCAATTTACATCTTTTACAGAAAATATTACGCCTGCAGCTGCATACTCATTTTCTTTTCCAAATTCACTTCTTCCCGTCCTATATTCTGCACCCATTTTTCTTGTATACTCAGCTTCATATGACCCATCAAATATATATTCACCTTTTGTTTCTACAGTTTTACCATCTTTATTATATAATACTCCAATTGCCTTTTTATTATTATCTTTATCAACTATTGGAGTTATATCCTTTGCACCTTTTACTAAATCTATATTATCGTCTTTTATTACTTTATCAAAAAATTGTTGTGTTTTTTTTAAATCTAAGTTGTGTCCATTACTCGCATTTTTATAAAACTCAGTAAAAAAACCTTTATTTAATATCTCAGTTCCATTTACATAGTTTAAATCTAATGCAGTTAACATTCCTTCTGTAAACAGTCCTCCTATATTATTATCTTGTGTAATCATATCTACATGATATCCAAGTCTAGCAGCGGTAACTGCAGCTGTTATTGCTTCGGGTTCACTTCCTAAAACTATCACGTTCTTATTATTATTTTCTTTAATTTGAAAATCAGTATTTTTTTCCTTTAATTTATTCAAAACAAAAATACTAATTACTATAGTAATAACTATAGTTAAAATTAATCCTAATCCTTTCTTCACACTAATATGTCCCCTCTCTTAATTAAGCATATATACTATTATTTGTCATTTAAAACTTCTATAGCTTTAATAGCTGTATTCTTAGATAATTTAATTAATTCACTAGAATAGTTATTTAAGTCTTCTTTTATTTTTTTATTATCGTTTAATATTTCTAAACTTAATTTAAGCAAATCTTCCTCATCCCAATTTTCATTAACTGAACCTATACATGGTTGCTTTACTAGTTTTAAAAATGAATCAATTTTAGGATCATAAGAAATCCCTATCATTGGAGTATTTACAGTTGAAGCAAAAATTAATGCATGAAGTCTCATTCCTATCATAAGTTTGGATTTTTTTATATACAAAATCTTATCTTCTATAGATAAATCATGCTTGATTACATCTGCATTTTCTTTCATAATATTTACTACTTTTTTAGATGTTTTATAGTCATACTCTCCATGCATAGGCAAAAATACAACTTCTTTTTTCTCCTGAATAAGATTATCACATACAGATGCTATTTTAAGTAAAAAACTTTCATCACCCTTATCCCAATCTCTTACACTTATTATGACCATTTCTTTATCTTGTTTTATTTTATTTTCATCATTTATACTTAATCCCATCACAGGATCTGGAACTATACTCATAGGTTTATTTATACCTATTTCCTTTAATAAATTAAGTGACTCTTCATCTCTTAAAGTAATATTTTCTACCTTATTCAAAACTTTATTTATAATTTTTTTACTAAAATTAGTATTTATAGGTCCAACTCCTTGTGCATATATAAATGTAGGTTTATTAGCTAATTTAGCTAGTCTAATTACAGTTGTATAGTATAACACCGGTCTATAACTCGTTACATCTTGTAATAAGCTTCCACCACCACTAATTAATCCATCACTTTTTCTTAACTCTCGATATATCTTAGCTATATTCCACCTATTTATAGCATCCACATCATACGTTTTTTTTGTATGTTCAATATCATTAGATAAAACTACTATACCTATATTTGGATCAACTTCTCTTAACGCTATAATTATAGATTTTAATATTGCCTCATCTCCTGCATTGTTAAACCCATAATATCCAGAAATTAATACTCTCATAATATTTCTCCTTATTAATTTTTCTTTTTGTTATTTATAAATTTAATAATTAAATTAAATATACAAATATAAAATATCCCTATAATTGCTCCAAATACTACTCCATATGTAGTTCTTAAAAGTGAGTATAAAAATGGAGTATGCAAATGTGTAAATGTATTTACAGTAGACATTGTCGCAATAGATCCAACTATTAATATATATTGAGAGTTAACAACATTTTTACTATGCAAATAATAAGCCATAAATAAAGCAGGATATCCGATTAAAAATTCTTTCGTCCTTGGTCTAACATACAATACCTTTTCCATTAATGCTCGAATTTGCAATTCAAATTCACTAACATGTCCTCCATTTCCACTTCTATTTACATATATATATAATACTATTAATGTACATATTCCTATTGCAAAATGATGTAATTTTATATTTTTCATCATATTTCTAATTTCATTTTTTATACAATTTATAGAATTTAATTGTTTTATCTTTTCTATATTACTACTTAAAACAACCCATATGCTTATCAGTATAGGTGGTAGTACATATAAAAACTTCACTCCTGAAAATGATTTTAATTTAAGCATATAATCAGTTCCATACATTATCGAAGCTATTATTATTCCTGTTGATATAGCAATTCCAATACTCATTAAATATTTAGCAGTAAATAATTTTGTCTTTGATTTATAAGGAACTACTACTGCTGCAAATGCTCCAACTATAGCTACTGAAAAAGCATATAGTTTTATTAAAATACCAATATCATTTTTCATAATAAAGCTAGCCCCTACTATTACTAATAAAAATAAACCCATAGACATTTTTAATTTTTTTTCAAACATACTTAAAAATGTAATAGCTATCAATGCTGCGAATGATATACCAATAAAAACTATAGATATATTATATTTTTCCATAGTAGGTACCGGCTTAGCTATTCCAAGACTATATTTATCACTTATTTGTTCCTTAGCTTCTTTTATAGAGTATATTAAATCATCTGTACTATTTTTAACGGTTTTACTATTTTTGTAATTTATACAATCATCTAATGATATAAATCTTATATTTCTCTCTTTTACAGCTCTTGAAATTCTTGCTGCAAGTTCATTTTTGTTTAAATGTAACTCATTTACACTTACTTCATGTGCTCTAGTTATATTGCCTCTATTTAACTTAGAATAAGTAGTTAATCCTACGCTATTTTGAAACTCTGTAAGAAATACTGTTATTTTATCCTTTTTTAACTCATTAAAATAATTTTCAATATTATCTGGATATCCAAATAAAGACTGTCCTCTTAATTGTACTTGATAAATACCATACTTTTTAGACATATACTTTATTTGTTTTAATAATAATTGCTGATCACTTTTATTTTTTGTGTTTGCAATCCCTAAAACAGGATTAAATTTATTTAATTTTATTTTCCCAATTTTTTTTTCATCTATAAAAAATTGATTTGTAAGTATCGGATTAATGATTTTATTATCCTTATTCTCTATTTCCATCTTACTATCTATGTAAAATATAATTCTATCATCATTATTAAAAATTTCATACTTTGATAGATATGTTTCTATATTATCTAATTCGGTACTAAAAAAATCCTTTTTATCTAAGCTTATAACTATATTTTCATCAGATTCAGATTGAGATATATCTATATTTTTATATTCTTTATTTTCCTTTGAAAATTCGCCTAATGTTGAAATTTGTAATGATCTATCTTCTGAAATTTGATATAAAGACTCATTTTTTACAACTATACTCTTTATTCCTACTTGGTTCATTTGTTCATAAAAGTATTTAAGTTCATTTTTGTTCATATTTGATATAGAATCTTCACCAATACCTATTTCATAAATATTATTTTTATTTTCTGCTTTTATTCTGTTTAATATAATTCCACTTCCTAGACAAAGTGATATTATAAAAATTAACGTAAATATAATTTTTAAATTTTTTTTCATATTTTTTTAAAATCCTTTCTTTTAATAGTTGTTTTTTCTTTTAAAACTTCTACTACAAACATAGGAAGTGCAATAGATCTTTTCCACCTTTTAGGGTCTCCTACAATTCTATACAACCATTCTAAATTTAATTTCATCCAAATATCTGGTGCTCTTTTTACAAATCCACCCAAAACATCAAAGCTTCCTCCAACACCAATAAAACACCCTTTTTCAACTTTTCCAATGATATTATCAATACAAAAATCCTGAGTTGGATATCCCTTAGCAACAAATATATAATCTGGTTTTAAATTTATCACCTCATTTATTACTTTATTTGTATCAATATCATATCCATTATTATATCCAACAATATTTAATTTTTTATATTTAGATTTCAAATTTTCAATCATCATATTTAAAACCTCTTCTTTTGCTCCATAGAAATATACACTATTATTATTATTGTTTGCATCTTCTAATAAATCTACCATTAATTCTATACCCGGTATTCGCTCTGGAATATACTGATTTAAAATTTTAGCTCCTTTCACAACTCCTATTCCATCTGGAACTATATAATCAGCTTTCTTTATAATATTTTTATAATCTTTGTTTTCTTTTGCATACATCGCTATTTCAGCATTAGCAGTTACTATATATGTCTTTTCATTTTTATTTACTCTTTCTAAAATTTGTTTAATTAAATCATTTTTTTTCAAAGTAACAAATGGTATATCAAATATATTTACAGTACTCATTATTTTACATCTCCTACATTAATAATTTTAATTGCTTTAAAGAGGCTGTCTCAAAATAAAATTATTCAAGACAGCCTCTCTATTATATTTCTTTTTTTATATCTGATTTTTTCAACACCTTAAATATAGTTATAAAAACTATCTTAATATCTAAAATCAAAGATCTATTTTTCAAGTATTGATAATCTAATTTAACTTTTTCTTTCTCTCCTATGCTATCACGTCCATTAATTTGTGCTAATCCTGTAATTCCTGGTAATATTATATCTATGTTGTATTTCTGTCTTAATAAAATCAATTCTTTTTCATCTAGTATAACTGGTCTTGGTCCAACTATACTCATATCACCTTTTAGTATATTAATTAATTGCGGTAATTCATCTATACTTGTCTTTCTTATAAATCTACCTGTTTTAGTGATAAATAAATTTGCATCATCAAATTCATTAGTACTTAAAGTTGGTGCATCATTTTTCATGCTTCTAAATTTATAAATGTAAAAGGGTTTGCTATTTTTCCTAGCCCTTAACTGTTTAAATATAATTAGTCCATCCGACTCTAATTTTATAAGTATACTTATTATCAAAAATATAGGTGCCAGTATTATTCCTGCTATAGATATAATTATATCTATAAATCTTTTTAATGTATTATAATTACTTATTTCATTTTCTGTCTTTAATTCGAGTTTATTCTCCACAAATATCCTTCTAATTATTAAATTCATTTCAAAATTCAAATTCCACCAATTATTCATATATTTTATCATTTTAATTTTATTTTGTATATATTTTTGATGTTTACATTTTTAGTATAATAAAAATAGTATTTATAAAAAACAATTTATAAATACTATTTTTATTATATATATTAATTATTTCATTCTACTTAGCATTACTACTACTTCTGATCTTTTCATAGAGTTTTTAGGGGCTAATGTATTATTTCCCATACCATTTATATATCCCCATTCAACTGTACCTTCAACTGAATCTTTTGCCCAATCTGATATTTCATTATAATCACTAAACTTCATTGATTTATCATGATTTGAATCTGCTATGCCTTTGTAATTAGCTAGCATTTTTGCAGCTTCTTCTCTTGTTATAAGTTTATCTGGTGCAAATATCTCATCAGACATTCCATTTGCAACCCCATTGGTTACAGCTATATCAACTTCTTTTTTTGCCCAATGATTTACAGTATCGTTAAAAACTTTTCCACTTGTTTTATTTAATCCAAATACATTATTAAACACTTTTACAAATTCAGCTCTAGTTATCGGATTTTCAGGTTTAAATGTATTATCTTCATATCCATTTATATATCCTTTGTTATAAAAATCATTTATATAACTTTCTGCCCAATGTCCTTTTACATCTGTAAAGTTAGAATCTTTTTTAAAAGATTTCTTTATTTTATCTCTACATCCTTGCCTATTTGATAATATATCTGATGTAGAATAAAAAACACTCCCTTTAATCTCTTCATATTGATTATCTAAATCTATTTGTCTGTCAATTTCATTTGCTACTGAATCTTTATATATTCCATGTCCTATATATAAATCCACATTTGTACCATCTAACTGATTTGACCACCAATCAATCAACTTTGAATAATCTGCTATTTTATATCCTATATTCCAATAAATTTGGGGAACTATATAATCTATATAATTATTATTTACCCAATTTAAAGTATCTGCATAGTCTAAATAGTAACTCTCTTTTCCATTTGTATCTGATCCATTTATATCACTATCTTTATTTTTCCATATACCACTTGGACTTACTCCAAATTTCACATTGGGATTTATGTATTTTATAGTTTTCTTAACACCTAATATCATTTCATTTATATGATTTCTTCTGCTATTAGCAACTTGTCCATCTCTACTTTCCCCTTCTGGAAGAGGGTAATTCTCTGGGTAAAAATAATCATCAAAATGAATACCGTCAACATCATAGTTTCTTATAATCTCTCCTACTGTGTCATATATATGTTGTTTAACTTGTGGTAACTCTGGATTATAATATATTCTGCCGTTGTTAATTAAAGTCCATTCTGGATGTTGCCTTGCTGGACTTTTTTCACTAAGTTTATTTAAATCTGTTCCTGACGTTGTAACTCTATATGGATTTAGCCAAACATGAACTTTCATACCTCTATTATGAGCCTCTTTTATAACAAAGTCTAAAGGGTCATATCCAGGTTCTTTTCCCTGTGTACCTGTCAAAACATCAGACCACGGATTTATATTAGATTTATATAATGCATCTCCCTTTGGTCTAGCTTGAAACATTACAGTGTTTATTCCTGCATCATTTAAATTATCTAAAATCTTTATCATTTCACTTTTTTGCTCATCATCATTACCTTTTGTCTTAGGCCAATCGGCATTGTATACTGTTGTAATCCAAGCTGCTCTCATATCATTACTTTCAGCATATATATTTATATTATTGTATAATAAAAACAAAGAACATGTTACAATTATTAATAGTACTTTTTTCATCTTCTAAATCTCCCTAACTTAAAAATAGAAACAAAAAAGTTCCCTAATTTATAGGGTAACTTTTTTAACTTTATAAAATTTAATTATTTACTCTACTTAGTATTGTAACAGATTCTGCTCTTGTCATATTATTATGTGGTCTAAATGTATTATCCTCATATCCATTTATTATATTATTATCACTCAAAGCATCAACATATTGCTTAGCCCAATCGGATATTTCAGAGCTATCTTTAAATGCTAAATTTCCATCACCTTTTAAATCTAAAACTGTTGATATTATTTTACAAGCTTCTTCTCTAGATATTTGTTGATTTGGTTTAAATGTATTATCTTCATATCCGTTTATATATCCAGCATTTATACCTATACAAACATCATTATAATACCAATCTGATTCATTAACATCAGTAAAGTTCTCTTGTCCTACCTTTGTAAATCCAAATACCTTATTTAAAACCTTAACAAATTCAGCCCTAGTTATTGAATTATCAGGTTTGAACGTTCCATCTCCATATCCATTTATATATCCCTTAGAAACAAAATCTAGAATTTCATTTTTTGCCCAGTGATTATCTATATCATTAAAAACTACATTAGAATCTATCTGAATATACTTTCCTGATACATATCCATACGATCCATTGTATTTAATTTTATGCCATCCATTTTTACTTTCTACAATTTCCACTTTATCTCCCTTTGATAATTTTCCAATTGAAGGGTACGTAGTTCCGTAACCAGATCTTATATTAAGTCCATCAGTTGTAACAACTCCAGTATTAATTACCGGAAAATCTTCTTCATCTAATTTTATATTATTTTTTAAATAAGTTTCAATACCATCTGCTATTCCTGTCGCCAATTTATCTTGATATGCGGGTGTAATAAGTTTATCATACTCTTGATGATTCGATATAAATCCACTTTCAAATAAAGAAGATGGCATATCAGATTCTCTAAGAACACCTAAATCTCTAGCATCTTTAACCCCTCTATCTCTAGCTCCTGTTTGCTTAATCGCATTAGTTTGAACGTCTATTGCTAACGGCTTATACATTTGTTTATTTGGGTGGTAATATGTTTCAATTCCATTTGCACTTTCAACATCTGCTGAATTTTGATGGACTGATACAAATACATCAGCTCCATATTCATTTGCAATAGCAGCTCTTTCCCCAATTCCTAAGTATATGTCTGATTCTCTACTCATTTTAACTTGTATATTTTTAGCTTCTAATTTATTTTTAACTTTAGTTGCAACTTCTAAATTCAAATCATCTTCATTTTTACCAAAACCAGGTGCTCCTGAATCATAACCTCCATGACCTGGATCTATAAATACTTTATAATAATTTCTGCTTTTTGGTTCAGCTTTATAAAAGCTATAATATCTAGGTGAACTATCTGGAACATAAATTTCTATTACATGTAACTTATTTTCTATTTCCTGACTTATAAATACAGTTCCACTCCCAATTGCTTTTAATTGTCCCTTTTCATCTATCGATGCTACACCATCATTCGATAATTTCCAGTTTGGATGTTGTGATAAATCTTTTGTTTCTCCAATATTTAAAGCTATACCATCTTCTATTATCACATCTTGTTGATTATAATTTTGTATAATAGCCTTTAGTTCCCCTTCTTCACTACCGTTTGCATTAGATACTGTAACACCAGATAAAAAATGTATAGTACATACTAAATTTACTATTAGTATTTTCTTAATTAAATTTTTCCTTTTTATCATAAACTCACATCTCCATTTACTCTATTTTTCTTAATTTTCTTACATATTATATTAACATAAACTATATTTCTTAACAAATAATTTGTTTAAATTTCATAATAGATTGTCGATGTAAGTTAAATTCCAAATTCATTCTTCCTAGGTTCTATTGTTAAATATTTAATTGTAATTTCTCTGTTCTATATGTTAAAATATGAATACTATGCTATGATTATATTTGTATGAAAACTATACTGATTTAATAAAAATTTTACCTTAAACTAGAAATCTTGGTTCAAATATTTTTGTCTATTAATTTTTTATAATTTTATATAACTTTTAGCTGAATTATCCCATGTTAAATCCTTAATGAAACTTTTATCTATTTTTTGTATATCTCTATTTTCTAAAAGTTTATTTATTAACATTTACATACTTTCTATATCATCACTTTTAACTATATATTCATCTATACCTTTTATAGGGCTCTAACATTTTCCGATAGTATTATTTTAGCTCCACTATCTATAGCTTATATAGGTGCTATCCCAAACGACTCACATATACTATTTTGTATAAATATATTGAAATTTCCCATCATATTCATTAATTCTTTATGGTCTACAAAGTCAAAACTTTTTATCTTCTCTGTATCTAGCCCATCTTCTCCAACAACTATAAGTTTTATATTTTTATTATTTAAATAGTCTATTGATTTGCAAATATTTAAAATTCTTTTTTCTTTTCTCCCTCCTCTGGATTGATGGTTATAATCTTAAGGTGCTATATTTATTGGAGTTTTATTATTTTTCTTACAAATTAACTAGCACAACGAGTTAATTAAATCTTTAGAAAATCCAACTTAGTATGAACAACATCGAGTATTTAATTTTTTAGAAGAAAAGTTAATATTTAGTTCTTTATCAATAAAAGTTAAAAATGGCATTAAGGAAAGTAGGTTTGTATTTGGAAAGATATGTCCCGTAATGATATATCAAGAAATGGAAAATACACCGATATATATGTACGTCTTGTAATAAAGCATTTACCGATTTTGCATTTTCTCCTTGTTATCATTCTAAAAAAGATTTTTCAAAGTGGTTGCTGCATATTCAATAAAAAATATGCAGAAATAGTTGAGCTAACTATGCCTATATCATTTTCTTGGAGGCATAAAATATTAGATGCATTGAGGCTATATCTATGAACTGGTCATGTATCTGGTCTCCTTGAAGCATATGAAACATTCTTTATATTATCATATAAAGAAAATCATATTTACCATGCCTCGAAAACCTAATTTAAGAGGTGTGAAAATTAAAAAATGAGAAAATAAAGAACCTAAAGCAATAGGTATATCAATAAATCAAGTTACTATAATATGTGCAATAAATAGAAGTGGAAATACAATTTCAGAATTGATATGTAATGGAAGAATGAAATGTAAAAATGTAGAGAGATTGTTTAATGCTATAATAGAAGAAAACTTAACACCATACATATACTCCCATAAGAATTATATACATTTAGACAATACCTTTGATGAGCATATACAGAAGATAGAAACTAGAAAATTTTAAAAATGTATTTACCATATTCAACCTATAAACTCATACTACAGTAAACTTAAAAATGGATGGCTAAGCTTAGTAGTATGGCAAAAAAGTATTTGGCTAATTATATGTATTGGTTTAAATGAATTGAGTTATTTAAAATAGATAAAGATGTTATGCAATGCAAAACGTTATTCATACAATATCATATATCTTATTCTAATACACAAATAAAGGATTTAAAAAACAGAAATTCATTGTATATATAGGTTTTATTTGTTATATTTTGAATTACAAGGGTAAAATACGATGAAAAAAACACTTAATTTATTGAAATATCCAACTTATATTTTCTTATTTTATTTAATCACATTTAAAATACTTCCAAGAATAGAGATGGATATAATGTTAACTATTATATTCATAGCATCATTTCCTTATATTTGTTTCATCCTCAAGCAAGGCGATCTATTTTGTATAATGGTAATTTTTTTGTATCCTTGATTTTATGCTTAGTTGTTATTTTTTCTTATTTATTAATCAAGATTT
>JAVXLU010000050.1:0-885 GCA_036646635.1 Romboutsia sp. | reverse complement strand
ATAGATTCTAAATAGTGTAATTGGTCTACTTTAATTAACCCTATAGCATGTTTATTGTACCGGTATTATATTACAGTATACTCAATAAATTATTTTTTAACAAAACAAAAAAGTATTATTAGAGAGAGCTAATGATAGCCCTCTTTAATAATCTGTTATTTTTCAACATTATCTTTAAACATAGCAATTATCTAAAATCATAAAATAACCATACTATTAATTTTAATATACATAAATGGGTCAGTAAGGTTAAAATTTATTTTTTTATATCGGATTTTTTCAATACTTTAAATGTAGTAATAAGAATTATATATATATCTAATTTTAAACATCGAGTAATTAAATATTCATAATCAAACTCAACTTTTTCTTCATTACCTATATTATCTCTACCATTGATTTGAGCCCATCCAGTTATTCCTGGTAATATACTATCTACGCTATATTCTTGCCTTAATCGGATTAAGTCTTCTTCTTCTACTATTACAGGTCTTGGCCCAACTATACTCATATCTCCTTTTAGTATATTAAACAATTGTGGCAACTCATCTATACTTGTCTTTCTTATAAATTTACCAGTTTTAGTTATGAAATAATTTGAATTTTCAAAATCATTTGTACTTATATTAGGTGCATCTATTTTCATACTTCTAAACTTATATATATAAAATGGCTCACTATCTTTTCCAGCTCTTAATTGTTTGAATATTATAGGTCCTCTTGATTCTAATTTTATAAATATGCTAACTAGCATAAATATCGGTAATAATAATATAATTCCTAAAAAAGATATAATTATATCTATTGTTCTTTTTATTATCATATAAATACTTATTTTATTATTCTCTTTTATTTTGAGCTTATTTTCCACAAGTATCCTCCAAT
>JAVXLU010000049.1:0-15222 GCA_036646635.1 Romboutsia sp. | reverse complement strand
CATATCTATATATTAATATTATTTATAGGTATCAATATTTTATTTAGTAAATATAAATTTTACAAAGAGGCTTCATTATTAAAAAGAAGTTTACTTACAATGTTAATATCAATTCTACTTTTATTTTTAATAGAAAAGTTATTAAACTTATTCTTATCTAATCTTAATTCTAACTTATTATCAAAAGGATTGTTAAATACATTTTTATCTTTACTATTAGTATATATTTGTTTTTATATAGGATTTAGATTTATAAAATTATTATATAATGAAAATTTTATACATAATGAACTTAAAAAACAAAACAGTAAAATTAATCATAAGGATAATATAATCGCAAAATTAAGAAGTCAAAAACACGACTACTTAAAACACTTGCAAGTTGTGTCCTCACTACTTAATAATGGTCTTAATATAGATGCTAAAGATTATATAACTAATATTTCAAATAGTTTTAGATCTAAAACTTCTAGGTATGGTAATATTTCTCATTTAGATGCTATATCTTCTTTAAAATACGAAGAATGTCTTATTAAAAATATAACCTTCGATGTTTATATTCAAGATTTCATAGATAACCTAGTTATTGAACCTAATGAAATGAGTTCTGTTCTGCTTAATATAATAGATAATGCAATAGACTCTTTATCTAATATTAATAAAGATAATAAGTATATAAAATTATTCGTATATGAAGATGAATTTCAGTATGTTATTTCTATTAAGAATAACGGATCTAAAATTTATAATATAGATGATATATTCAATGAAGGTTTTTCTACTAAAGATGGACAAGATAGGGGTTATGGTCTTTATTTAGTTAAAAATATATTAGATAAATATGGTTATCATATTTTTGCAAGTAGTGATGAGTTCATAACTGAATTTACCATTTTAATACCCAAGTATTTTTAGCAATTTATTGGACTGCTTTTACCACATGTTACAAAAACTGACAGGTGGGATGATTTCAAAAATTTTATTAGGAGCGAATAATTATGATAAAAGTTTTAATTTGTGATGATGATAAAGCAATAAGAGACGATATCGAAAATATACTTAAAGAATGTGGATTTGTTAATTATATTAAAAAAGTTAATAATGGTTTAGAAGCTATCGAGTTTATAAAAAATGAAACGATAGATTTACTTATAATTGATATTGATATGCCTTATAAAAATGGTATTGATTGTGCTAAAGATATCTGTGGGATAGATAAGGATATTCATATAATTTTTGTGACTGGATTTGCCGATTATAGTTTAGAAAGTTTTAAGGTTCATCCTGTAGATTTTATTGTTAAACCTTTTACTAAAGAAAAAATATTGGATTCGTTAAATATAGCCATTGACCATATCAATTCTCACAAGTTATCTAAACACAACTTTATCGAGGATACTTTATTTGTTTATAAAGTTAGAAAACAAATTCATATGATTAACTTTGATGATATTGTTGTATTTAAAAAAAATTCCAGAGCCATTGATTTGTATACTAAAGACCATGATGTTATAAAATTTTATGAGTCATTTGAAGATTTAGAAAAGAGATTACCTCCTAACTTTTTTGCTACTCATAAAAGTTATATTGTTAATTTAAAACTTATACATAAGGTTATTCCTATAAATAAGCATTCTTTAGGAATTAAATTTATTAATTTTCAAGAAAATGCTATTCTTAGCAAATCCTTAGAGAAAGAGTTTCTATATAGATTTTATAGAACGAAGCGATTTTAAATAAAGTGTGTATTTTTTATAACAAAAATACACACTTTATTTAAATCTGTTTAATTATAAATCTTAAAATTTTTAAATATTCTATTGCTATATATCTTTCTTATGTTTATATAAAAGTTAAACATACATTTGCTTAATTACAGTTCTATTTATATTAGAAAATCTTCATCTTTTAACTCTTCATATATTCCCTTTTGATATCCATTACCCTTAGTTGAGAAAAAATCATGTGATTTAGTTTCTGTACTTAATCCATTTAATACTATTGGATTTATAGGTTCTACTTCATAAAAATCAACAAATCCTAAATTTTCTAACGCTCTATTTGCGTTATATTTCAAAAAATTTATAACTTCATTTTCTAATCCCGTTTCTTTGTAAATCTCATTAGTATAATTTTCTTCATTATCCATTAAATCCTTAAGTATTTTATACATAGTTAAGTTCAGTTTTTCTTTTTCTAATTCATTAAAACTATGATATATTTCTTGTGCAAGAATTCCTATGTATTTACCATGTAATGATTCATCCCTAAGTATAAGTGATATTATCTCTCCACTAGCTACCATTTTCCCCTGACCTGCCATATATAATGGATAGAAAAATCCTGAGTAGAATAGAAAACTTTCTAAAAATACACTAGTTACCATAGATAAATATAAACTATAATTACCAGTAATATTTTCATATCTTTCAAGAATAAGCTCTGCTTTTTTTTGTAAAGTAGTTTCAGATTCTATCCAATTAAATAATTTTTCTATTTCAATATTAGATAGCAATGTAGTAAATATAGATGAATAGCTTTTAGCATGTATTTCTTCCATCGTTCCCATAAATGACAATACTGCTTTTCTTTGTAGATTTTCAGTTAAGTTCATCATTGATGGTATACCATTATTACCTTGTTTTGTATCTAATAACGTAAGTCCACCTAGTACTTTTTTATAAAGTTCTTTTTCACTTTTATGTAAAGTATTCCATATCTTTAAATCTTTAGAAACTGATATTTCTTCTGGAAGCCAAAACTGCTTTACATTTTGTTCCCAAAAAGCTTGAGTAAAGCCATCATCTTCTTTGTTCCAGTTAACAGCTTTATGTATTTTATTTAATTTAAATGTCATATAAACCTCCTATACTGAACACATTAAACATTCATTATCATCCCTAGTCATTTTAGTTCTTGTATAATACAAGCTTTTTAAACCCTTTTTATAAGCATATATGTAATATCTTGCTATATCTCTAGTTGTTTTGTCATCTGTAACAAACAATGTTGTTGATATTCCTTGGTCAATATGTTGTTGTATAGTTGATACCATATCTATTACTTTAAACATATCCATTCTATAAGCTGATTGATACCATATAATATTTTCATTAGTTAAAAATGGCATAGGATATATTGTTGTAGAGTCTCCATAAGTCCTAACTTCTATTGGCTCCATAATTGGCATTACGCTAGAAGTTGCATTTTGAACATAGCTTATACTCTGAGTTGGAGCTATTGCTGTTAAATATGCATTGTATATTCCATTTTCTTTTACTTCATCAAGTAAATTTGACCAATCATTTATGTTTGGTACATCTATACCTTCAAACATTTTTTTTACTTTATCACTTTTTGGAAGATAACTTTGTGTATAATATTTATTTAATATATAACTATCTTTTCCTTTTGCATATTCTGATTTTTCAAATCCATCAAATACCTGTTTTTTTTCTATTGATAATTTCATTGAAGTTTTTATGGCATAATATCTTATCATTGCAAAAAATACATTAGAAAATTCTATTGATTCTTCACAAGTATATAAAAGACCTTCTCTTACTAAATATCCATGTAAATTCATAGCACCTAAACCTATGGCATGAGATGCTTCATTTCCTTTTTTAATTGTTGGTACTTCATTTATATTTGTATTATCTGATACAAAAGTTAATGCTCTTATAGCTATATCTATTGTATTTTCTATATCTTTATTATCCATTACATTGGCTATATTCAAAGAACCTAAATTACAACTTATATCTTTTCCCCAATTATTAAAACCAGCATATCCTTTTATATCGGATGATGTTTGATATTGAAATATTTCACAACATAAGTTAGACATTCTTATTATTCCTTTATCTTTTAATATATGTTCTTTATTTGCTGTATCTATAAATATTACATATGGATACCCACTCTCTTGTTGTGTTTGCGCTATCCTTGTCAGCATTTGTCTTGGATTTATTTCTTTCTTTTTTATATCTTTATCATTAGCTAATTTGTCATACCACTCATCCATATAAATTTCATCAAGATGAACTCCATATTTTTTAAATATAGAATGAGGATAAAACGCATATGCAACTTCATTTTTAGCTGCTAATTCCATAAATTTATCAGGTATTATAGCACCTATTGATAGAGTAGCTAGTCTAATTTTTTCATCTGCATTTATCTTTTTCGTATCCATTAAAAGCTCGAAATCACAATGGAATATATTTAAATATACGGCACCTGCACCTTGTCTTGCACCCATTTGATTAAAGTAGCTAAATGATTGTTCTAGCATTTTTGATACTCCAACAACTCCTCCAGCTGCTCCATCTATATCTTTTATAGGTTCTCCGCTACCTCTAAGTTTAGAAAGATTAAGTGCAACTCCTCCACCTATTTTTGACAGATGACTAGATGAAGATACTGCGTAAGATATCCCTTCCGTACTATCTTCTATTGATAATAGAAAACAAGATACCATTTCTCCACCTCTGGCTCTTCCCGAATTTAAGAAAGTTGGTGTTGCAGGTTGAAACTCTTGTTGAACCATTTTTTTAGCAAGATTTGTAGCAAACTTTTCATCTCCATCACCTAATGTTAATGATAGTATTAAAATTTTATCATTATAAGTTTCTAATATCTGATTTCCATCATTACTTTTCAAGGCATAATTTTGATAAAATTTACTTGCACTCATATATGATTTAAATTCAAAATTATATTTTTTGATTAATTTACTTAATTCTTCTATAAAACTAAATTTATATTTTTCTATTACATCTTTTGAATAGTACTTATTATCTATTAAAAAATCTATTTTTTCTTTAATATTATTAAATTTCATTATTTTTGGATTTATACTTTCTTCTAAATAACTATTTAATGCTTCTTTATCTTTATTTAATTGATACTTTCCTTCTTCATTTTTCATTATGACTTGATTATTAAGTTCTATCCAATTCATGATCTACTCCCCTTTTATTTCAACCGTAGTTCCGGTAGAACCAAATCCGCCTTCTCCTCTAACTGTATCATTTACTTCTTTAACTTCATTAAAAGTACAATTATAAACTTTTCTTAAAACACCTTGAGCTAACTTTGTATGCTTTGGTATAGTTATTTCAAATTCTTCTTCATTTTTAAACATTATACCAAGTTCACCTCTATAATCCATATCAACTGTTCCTTCAAATACAGTTATATCAGCATTATTTCCTGAATTTGTTGGGACTCCTTTTACAGTTATCCCTGATTTATTTTTTATTTGTATACCCCATCCTAGTGGTAATTCAAATATTAGTCCAGTCTTAGCTATTGATTTTTTTCCACCTAATACAGTTATTTCTTCACATGTAAATAAATCAAATCCACTATCTGTTGGGTGTGCAAACATTGGAATTATAGCTTCATCATTTACTTTTTTTACACTTATTATCATAGTAATAATATCTCCTTTATACCACTTTATATATTGTTATCTCTTTATTATCTAAAGTCCTATTTACATCTATAATTCTTTGATTTAAGGAACCTCTTAGTTTTATAGATAAGTTTTTCTTATCTTCTTCAAACTTTCCATCAACTAATATATCTATATATCTTAATACTTGCTTTTGAATATCATTAAAATCTTCAATTACATATCCAGTCCACAAATATATTATTTTTTCTGGGTAATATTCTCTAAATTTTTTACAAAGATATATCACATCTTCAACATTTTGAATACATAAAGGCTCTCCACCTAGTATCGATAAGTCTCTTTTAATGTTATTTTTATTTATATTCTCTAAAATATATCTTAAATCATTATTAGTAAATTCTTTTCCACTATTAAAATTCCAAGTTTCAACATTAAAACATCCACTACAATGGTGAGGGCAACCTTGTGTCCAAATAGACATTGTTATTCCTATGCCATTTGCTATATCATTATCTTTTATTTTAGAAAATTTCATATAATCACTCCTAATTTTAAAGATGTAATACTCTTTGTCCTATTTCTTGAGTACGTCCCTTACCCCACATATTAGATCCTATATAACCACAAGTTCGTCTCATAACTTGCATTTCATCTTTTTCTTTATTTCCACAGTTTGGGCAGTACCATTCTAAGTTATTATCTAATTTTATTTCACCTTCATATCCACATTTAAAACAAACATCTGGTTTAGTGTTTATTTCTGCATATTGTATGTTGTTATATATAAAGTTTATTATTTGTTCTACTGCTAGTAAGTTTTTACTCATATCTGGAACTTCTATATAGCTTATACATCCACCTAATGATATATCATGGAATTGACTTTCAAATTTTAATTTATCAAAAGCATCTATTTCTTCACTAACATGAACATGATATGAATTTGTATAGTACATTCTGTCAGTTACATTTTTTATCTCTCCAAATTTTTGTTTATCTATTCTACAAAATCTTGATGTCAAACTTTCTCCAGGCGTTCCATAAAGTCCAAATCCAAGACCTGTTTCTTCTTTCCATTTTTTGCATGCATTATTTAAATAGCACATAACCTTTAATGCAAATTTTTCTCCTTCTTTAGTAGTATGAGACTTTTCAAACATGGCTTGTACCATTTCATATATACCTACATATCCTAAAGAAAGTGTTGAGTATCCATTTTTTAATAATGAATCTATTTTTTCCCCTTTTTTTAATCTTGCTATTCCTCCATATTGCCAGTGTATTGGAGATACATCTGATGTTGTACCTAGTAATAAATTATGTCTCACCATTAAAGCTTCTTTACAAAGTTCTAATCTTTCATCTAGTATTTCCCAAAATTTATCTATGTCTTTGTTTGCTGTTAGTGCTACTTGTACTAAATTTAGTGAAATTACACCTTGATTAAATCTTGAATACCATTTGTAGTTTCCATTTTCATCTCTCCAGTTACTTAAGTGACTTCTACATCCCATTGGTGGGAAAGTTTCTCCATCATAATTTTTTCTCATTATTTTAGCACTTTGATAATCAGGAACTAATCTCTTCGTATTACACTTAGCTGATAACTTTGTAATATAATCATATTTTCCACCTTCTAGACAATTATGCTCATCTAGTAAGTAAACAAGTTTAGGGAACTCTTCTCCTATTTCTTGTCCTTTATTATTTTTCATACCTTCTAACCTTTGTTTTATCATTTCTTCACATATTAAAGCCATTTCTCTTTCATACTCACTACCTTCTTCTATCTCAAGATAAATTGTAGAAAATGGTGATTGTCCGTTGCTTGTATGAAGTGTTGATAATTGATATCTTATAGTTTGTATCCCTGATTTTAGTTCTTCAAGCATTCTATCTTCTGCTAATTCATGAGCCATTTCTTCTTTATATTTTTCTTTATATTTATTAAAATATTTATCATAAGATACTCTTAAAAAAGGTGCTATATGCTTTATAGTTATCGTATTTCCACCATATTGACCACTAGCAATCTGTGCTATTATTTGTGTTACTATAGTACATGCTGTACTAAAAGATTTAGGTGATTCTACTAATTTATTATTAATTACTGTTCCATTATTTAGCATATCTTCTAAGTTTATAAGCATACAATTATGAATGGGTTGCATTGCATAATCCATATCATGATAATGAAGTACCCCTTCATCATGTGCATGTACTATATGAGCTGGTATAATTTTTCTTCTAGCTATATCTTTTGATACTTCACCAGATACTAAATCTCTTTGAGTTGAAGCTAACACACCATTTTTATTAGAATTTTCATTTATTACTTCTTCATTACTTCTATCTAATAATCCTATAATACTATCATCCGTTGTATTTATTTCTCTTTTAAATGATTGTACTGCTCTATATCCTTCATATGCTTTTGCTGTTAGTTCATGCTTATATTTTATTAATTTGTTGTATACCATATTTTCTACTTGATATACACTTGGATAAACTTCATTTTCGTAACAATTTATTTCTATTTCATAAGCTATTTTTTTTGCTATGTCATCTTCATATATTCCACTTCCGTATTTCATAGCTTTTAGTATTGCATCTTTAATTTTCTCTCTATTAAATTCTACAATACATCCATCTCTCTTTATAATTTTTAAACTTTTATCCATAATAGCACTCCTTTTGTAACACATTCTATTTTATAAATCCATCTAAAATCAAATAAATTTCATATTATTTTTTATTAAATCTCTATTGACTTTTTAAATTTTATTTTTATAGTTTTTATATACAAACAACTATATGTAGTATTACATTGACTATTCTATACTATATATAGTGCGGTATCAAGTGTTTTTAAAAAGCACAAATTATATTTTTTTGTCAATATAATATCAATTATTTTTATTTTTTTATTTTACAAAAATAATTTTATTATAAAAATAAATGGGTATACTATAATTTAATTTTAAGTTAATATCTATTAAAATTTTCCAAACTAAAATGGTTATAATCTTTAATATTAAATAGACTATAACCATTTTAGTTTGTTCAACTTTTAAATCCCAACTACTATACCTATAATTGCTCCTATGCCTAAATATAATATTGGATGTTTTTTATATTTATTTGAAAGTAAAAATAATACTATAAATAATATTAATGCTTTATAATCAAAAATATTTAAAATATTTTTAGTTTCTATAAATTTTTCCCATGTAATAACTGATAATTTAACTATTTCAAGACCTGCAGTAGCTATAAGTCCTATCACCGCTGGTCTAAGTACATAGAAAACTGAATTTACTGATTTACTTTCTCTAAATTTATTTAAAAAATTAGCTATTATAATTATTATTATAAATGATGGCAATATCAAACTCAGAGTTGCTATAATTGCTCCTAATACACCACCTGCTTTAAATCCAGCATAAGTTGCTATATTTATTCCTATTGGCCCTGGTGTTGATTGAGATATTGCTATCATATCAGAAAGCATACTTTTATCAAACCAATTATATTTTTCAGCTATATCATATAAAAATGGTAATGTAGCTAATCCTCCACCTATTGCAAATAAACCTGTTTTAAAAAATTCAAAAAATAATTGTATATATGTAGTAATCATTGTTTTGCTCCTCTAAAATTAAGTATCAGCCCTATTATAGATGTTGATATAACTATATAAATAGGAGAAACATTTAAAAATGCTCCTACTATAAAAGTTGCAATAAAAATTCCTATACCTATTTTATCTATTATTGAATTTTTCCACAGCTTTATTATTGTATTTAAAACTAACACTGCAACTGCAACTCTAATCCCTGAAAATGCATGTTGTACTATTTCAAACTTTGCAAAGTTTTGTAAAAAAGTTGCTATAATCATTATTATCACAAGAGATGGAAGTACCACTCCTGATGTTGCACAAAATGCTCCTAATACCCCTCTTACCTTATACCCTATAAATGTAGCTGTATTTACTGCGATTATACCTGGTGTTGCTTGACCAATTGCATAATAATCTACTAGTTCTGCACTAGTAGCCCAATTCTGTTCTTCAACAACTTCTTTTTCTAACATAGGAAGCATGGCATATCCACCTCCAAATGTTAGCCCTCCTATTCTAAAAAATGTTTCAAATAATTTAAATAGTTCCTTCAATTTTACTCCTCCCATATATTAATCCATAAACAAATCAATTATATCGTCTTTAGATAATTTTTTAAGTGTATCACTATTTTCTAACTTAGAATCAATTATATCATTAATAAGTTCTTTTTTGCTGTCCTGTAAATTAACTACTCTTTCTTCAACCGTATCTTTAGCAATAAACTTTATAATATTAACTGCATTTTTTTGTCCTATCCTATGTACTCTATCATTTGCTTGACTTTCAACAGCAGGGTTCCACCATGGATCAAAATGTACAACCATACTTGCACTAGTTAAATTAAGTCCAGTCCCACCAGCTTTTAATGATATTAAAAATATTTTATTATTATCTGTATTGTTAAATTCATTTACAATCTTAATTCTATTTTCCGCACTAGTTTTACCATCTAAATAGCTATATGAAATATTTTCTTCATTTAATCTTTGTCCTATCATTTGAAGTACTTTTGTAAATTGAGAAAAAACTAGTATTTTTCTGTTACTTTCATCTTTAATAAGATTAATTAGTATCTCTAACTTAGAATTTTTACCTTTATAATCTTTTACCATAATTTCCGGTGACAGGCATAACTGTCTAAGCTTTGTTAGATAAGAAAATACTTCTATATTATTTTGATTACTTTCTTCTATTTTAGTTTTTATAAGTTTAGCATAACCATTATAAACTCGCCTATGTTCTTGTTCTAATTCTACAATAAACTTTTGTTCTATCTTATCTGGAAGTTCTTCTATAACTTCTTTTTTAGTTCTTCTAAGCATAAATGGCTTTATAAGTTTTTTTAATTCAAAAGTATTTTTATTATTATTTATAAATATACTTTTGAATTTTGATTTATTATATAAATACCCAGGTATTATAAAATCAAATATTGACCACAACTCTAATAAGTTATTTTCTATAGGAGTACCTGTCAGTGCAAACCTTACTTTAGCATTCACTTCTTTAATGGATTTTGTAATGATAGAATCAGGATTTTTTATATTTTGAGCTTCATCTATGATACAATAATCAAATTTTATATTTTCATACTTTTCTATATCATTCTTAAATGTTGTATAACTTGTTAATATAATATCATATTTATCTATATTATTTATTATAGTTTCTCTTTGATTTTTATTTCCATGAGCAATACCAATTTTTAAATACGGTGCAAATTTATCAAACTCATTTTTCCAATTATATATAAGTGATGTAGGAGTTATAACTATACTTTTTTTATCTAACTGAGATAATAAAAATGTTATAGTTTGTATAGTTTTCCCAAGACCCATTTCATCTGCTAATATACCACCTAATTCATAATTAGATAATGTATTAAAAAATTCAAATCCATCTATTTGGTAATCTCTTAATTTGGCATTCAATTTATCTGGTAAATCAAACTCTATATTTTTAATTTTGTTGAATTTTTTTACAACGTTATTAATATATTTTATTCCATTTATAAATTCTAAATTTTCATCCTCGATAATTTTTTCTAAATATAGTGCTTTATTATTTGGTATTTTAATATTGTCAAAATCATTATATACTCCTAATACATCTATTAGATTAAGTGCATTTGATAAATCATCTTCTTTTAAATCTAAACAACTTCCATTTGATAATCTATATAAACTTTTATTTTCTTTATATGCATTAAAAATTCTTCTATATTCTATCTTATCTACTCCATTAATATCTAAATCCATTCCAATATTTCCATTTCTAGACTGACTCATATTCATACTTATTCTTGGTATTATAACTAATTTTTCTGTATATACCCCTTTATCAGTTGTATTTTTTAAGTTATCAGTTCCTTTAAGAACTACAGCTACTATATGAGAACATACTTTACTTCCATTTGTTAAATCATTATTACAATCGCAGCTTATATTAGATACTGCTCTTGTGTTAGTATTAATGCTTATCATAGATGTATAATTTTTTTTATGATGCTCATCTATAACTGTTCCATAGAATATTTTACTATGACCTTCTATTTTTGAATAATCATTTATAACTAAATTTCTTTTATATGCATAAAATCCACTATTAAATTTAACTTTATCTGTATTTAACCTTAATATACCTTCTATTTTATTTAATTCCATAAATATCACCTTCTCTTTAATTATTACTATATATATAATATATCCTTTAATTCTATTGATTACTTGCTACTACCAATACCTTATATATAAAAAATCGTATTGGCCAATTAGCTAATACGATTTCTTATTTTAATGATTCAGATAAATAATCTATCAATATATTAAAATAATGATAGTTGATTTTCATCACTCATATTTTCAAGTGAACCATGATTTGTAAGTGTTTCTATCACTGTTTTGGATATTTTAGTTCTTTTTCTTAACTCTTCTTTTGAAATAAATTCTCCATTATCTCTCTCTTTCTGTATGTTAATAGCTGCATTTTCACCAACACCTTGTAGCGCTATCATCGGAGGTAGAAGTAATTTTTCTCTTTCAACTTTAAACTTTGTTGCGTCTGATTTATATATATCAACTGGAAGTATCTTTATCCCTCTTGCATACATCTCAAGAGCCACTTCTAGTACTATTAAAATATTTTTTTCTTTTGTTGTTGCATCATTTCCTAAAGCTTCTATTTCATTAATTTTAGACTTTATCGTAGATATACCTTTTACAATTATATCTGCATCAAAATCTTCTGCTTTTGTTGTAAAGTATGTTGCATAAAAAGCTTCTGGATGATGTACTTTACAATAAGCAAGTCTAAATGACATCATAACATAAGCAACTGCATGAGCTTTCGGGAACATATATTTTATTTTTTGGCATGAACCTATATACCACTCGGGTACATCATTTTCATTCATTTCTTCTATATGTTCAGGTTTTAACCCTTTTCCTTTTCTTACATTTTCCATTATTGTAAAGGCGTTTTTAGGTTTTAATCCTTTAAATATTAAGTAGTTCATTATATCATCACGAGTGGATATAACATCATCTATTCCAACTACTTCATCTACTACTAAATCTTGTGCATTATTTAACCAAACATCAGTACCATGAGAAAGTCCAGATATACGAACTAACGCTGCAAATGTAGTTGGTTTAGTATCAAGTAGCATTTGTCTAACAAATTTTGTACCAAATTCCGGTATTGCAAGTGACCCTATTGGGCAATTTATTTCTTGCGGTGTTACACCCAATGCATCTGTTGATGTAAATAATGACATTGTCTCTGGATCATCAAGTGGGATATTTGTAGCTACTATTCCTGTAATATCTTCTAACATCCTTATCATAGTCGGGGCATCATGTCCAAGTATATCAAGTTTTAGTATTCTACCACTTATAGAGTGATAATCAAAGTGTGTTGTTATTACACCACAAGATGTATCATTTGCTGGATACTGTATAGGTGTAAAGTCATACACGTCTTTATAGTGAGGTATAACCATAACTCCACCTGGATGTTGTCCTGAAGTTCTTTTAACTCCTGTACATCCATTAGACAATCTAAGTACCTCAGCAGTTGGTACATGTATATTATTTTCTTCTACATACTTTCTAGCGTATCCAAAAGCTGTTTTCTCTGCTACTGTACCTATTGTTCCTGCTCTATAAACATACCCTTCACCAAATAAGTCTTCTGTATATTTATGAATTATAGGCTGATAGTCTCCTGAGAAGTTTAAGTCGATATCTGGTTCTTTATCTCCTTCAAATCCTAAGAAAACTTCAAATGGTATATCATGACCATCTTTTTTTAATTTTTGACCACACTTAGGACAATCTTTATCTTCTAAATCTACACCTGACCCATATTCTCCTATTTCAAAGAAATAAGAATACTTACAGTTTTCATTTTCACAAATATAGTGAGCTGGTAACGGATTAACTTCAGTTATATCACTCATTGTAGCTGCAAACGAAGAACCAACTGATCCTCTTGACCCAACTAGATATCCATCACTTAAAGATTTTGTAACAAGCTTTTGAGATATAATATACATTACTGCATATCCATTACCTATTATAGAATTTAGTTCTCTATCTAGCCTAGCTTGTACTACCTCTGGTAATGGTTCTCCATATATTCTTTTTGCCTTTTTATAGCACATCTCTCTAAGCTCTGTATCTGAACCATCTATAACTGGTGGATATGTATCATCCGGTATTGGTTTTATAACTTCTACCATATCTGCAATTTTATTACTATTTTTAACTACTAATTCATATGCTAATTCTTTGCCTAAATAATTAAACTCTTCTAGCATCTCATCAGTAGTTCTAAAATGAAGATAAGTTTCTTCATCCTCTACCTTAAATCCTTGAGAATATTTTAATACTTTTCTATGAATAGCTTCATGTTTATCTAAAAAGTGAACATCTCCAGTTGCTACTGGTATTTTTCCAAACTTATATGCTATCTCTATTAATTTTTTGTTTAAATCTATTAATTCCTCTTTATCACTTACCTCACCTTTATCAAGCATAAATCTATTATTATCAATTGGCATTACTTCAATATAATCATACATGTCAATTATTTTTGCCATTTCTTCATCTGGTACATTTTTTTTAACCGCTCTAAAAACTGCTCCAGCTTCACATGCAGAACCTATTATTAACCCTTCTCTATATTCCTGTAAAACACTTCTTAGTATCCTAGGTGACCTATAAAAGTGATTTATATGAGCATCTGAAACTATTTTATAAAGATTTTTAAGACCTGTATAATTTTGAACAATAAGAGTTATATGATTTGTTCCTAATTTTTTATAATCAATTTTGCCAAGTACATCATTAACTTCACTTAAAGTAGTTGCTCCTTGTTTAATAAGCATTTCTAAGAACTTATTAAAAATAAGTGCCGTCGCTTGTGCATCATCAATTGCTCTATGATGATTTAAAAGTGTAATACCTAAGGCCTTTGCTACCACATTTAATCTATGTCTTTTTAAGTCTGGAAGTAATATTCTTGATAATGTTAATGTATCTACACTTTTATTACTAAATTGAATATTTTGCTGCCTGCATTTTTCTATTATAAATCCCATATCAAACTCTGCATTATGGGCAACTAGTACACTATCTCCTATAAATTCTATAAATTTAGGTAATACTTCTTCTATTGTAGGTTTATCGGCTACCATATCATTAGTTATACCTGTTAGTTCTTGTATTTTATATGATATATCCTTTTGAGGGTTTATCAGTTCACTAAACTTATCTACAACTTTAAAGTTTTCTATTTTAACCGCACCAATCTCTGTTATTTTATCATTAGTATTTGAAAAACCTGTAGTTTCTAAGTCAAATACTACAAAACTTTGAGATAATAGTTTATTATTCGCATCTTCTATTATTAAAGCATCATCTTCTACTAGATAACCTTCTACTCCATAAAGTATCTTTATATCATGTCCTTTAGCTGCATCCATAGCTTCTGGAAATGCCTGAACTACACCATGGTCAGTTATTGCTATCGCCTTATGACCCCATTTAACAGCCCTTTGTACCAATTTTTTAGTAGGACAAAGCGCATCCATAGAAGACATTTGTGTATGTGCATGAAGTTCTACTCTGTTAGTGTCACTAGTATCTACTCTTTCAGGCTTTATTTCTTT
>JAVXLU010000048.1:0-15305 GCA_036646635.1 Romboutsia sp. | reverse complement strand
GTAAATAAAGTATTACCGTATTTAATAGATATAACATCAGTCATCTGACTTTTTTCCAACATATTAGCACTATATTTATAATCATCATTATAAAAAGAAATTTTTTTAAATTTTCCATTTAAATTCTCTTTATTATTTACTACATAGTATTCAGGACATATATCTAATAAAAATAAATTCAATTCTATTTCACTATTACTTTCTTTTAAGTATTCATTTATAAAGTCTTTATTGTCTATAATATTTTTAAGTTTATTTTTATCAACTAAATTATTTTTGATAAATTCATTATCTTCATTGTCATTTGATAATTCTACATACGGCATAATAAAAATATAATTATAGTCTATCTTCTTATCACTTTGCGCCATTCTAAGCTTTAGTAAGTCGTTTTCTTCATTCATAACTTCAATTAACTCTTCTTCTAAGATAAAAAATAAATCCTCTGTTGTATCCATAAATTTTATAAATAAAATCTTATTATCTTGTATATACAACATATCTGTATTTATCCCTTTAAAAGGAGTAACTTTTGGCACAATATTAGTATCTTTATTTATTTTTTCATAGAATATTTTTTCAATTTCTTTTATCTTTAAAGCATCTAAGTCAGAGTTAATATTTATGTATTGATTCACCTTACATTCCCCCTCATTTTATAATAATTATACCATTTTAGCTTACACTTTACTATATTTGCTTATTATATATGTAAAATTTTACATATATAATATATTGATTTATAAATTTATAAGTTATACTAGCTTATTAATAATTAATACAAAATAAGGAGAGCATATTATACCCTCCTTATAAATTATATTTTATAATTTCTTTCCATCCATATATTCATTTTTCTTCTTACATCATTTTCTTTAACTTCAAAAAATGATGCATTATTTGTAGTATATGTTTGTACTAAGTTTTCTACATCTGTAGGATATTCTATAAATGTTCCATTTTTATTTTCAAATCCAATACTCATTATATCGTACTTATCATCCTTATCTGTAAGTACAATACCATATTCTATATCTTGATTTTTATCAGTATTTGTTATTTTTACATATTGATTTTTAGCTAGTTTATTTAACATAAAGTACATCCTCTCTTTCATTTTATATTTATTATTGCCAATTTATCTATCTATCATCTACTTTTTATTTTTTTATTTTTATTTTTTAAAAATGTTTATATTTAATTATATATATTATTAATTATATACAAAAAGAGAGGTATAAAACCTCTCTTTCATCTACTTAGCATATTCAATTGCTCTAGTTTCTCTTATTATACTTACTTTAATTTGTCCTGGATATTCAAGTTCATCTTCAATTTTTTTAGTCATTTCTCTAGCTAATAAGTGAATATCTTCATCGCTTATATTTTCAGGTTTAACCATTATTCTAACTTCTCTACCTGCTTGTATAGCAAACGATTTTTCCACTCCATCATAAGAATTAGCTATCTCTTCTAACTTTTCTAATCTTCTAATATAAGCTTCTAACGTCTCACGTCTAGCTCCAGGCCTAGCTGCTGATATAGCATCTGCTGCAGTAACTAAAACAGCTTCTATCGTCTGTGGCTCATAGTCGCCATGGTGTGTACTCATTGCATGTATCACTTCTTTAGACTCTTTATATCTCTTTAGTAAATCCATACCTATTTCTACATGTGTACCTTCCATTTCATGGTCAACTGCTTTTCCTATATCGTGAAGTAATCCTGCTCTCTTAGCTAATTTAACATCCGCCCCTATTTCTGCCGCCATTATACCAGCTATGTGAGCTACTTCTATAGAATGTTTAAGTACATTTTGTCCATAACTAGTTCTATAGTTAAGTCTCCCTAATAGTCTTACTAATTCTGGATGTATTGAGTGTACTCCAGTTTCAAAAGTAGATTGTTCCCCATATTCTTTTATTATGTTATCTACTTCTTTTTTAGCTTTTTCAACCATTTCTTCAATTCTAGCAGGATGTATTCTTCCATCTGCTATTAATTTTTCAAGAGCAATTCTTGCTACTTCTCTTCTTATAGGATCAAATCCAGATAATATTACAGCTTCTGGTGTATCATCAATTATAAGATCTATTCCTGTTAATGTTTCTAAAGTTCTTATATTTCTACCTTCTCTACCTATAATTCTACCCTTCATTTCATCATTAGGTAGATTAACTACTGTAACAGTAGTTTCTGCAACATGATCTGCTGCACATTTTTGGATGGCATATCCAATTATCTCTCTTGATTTCTTGTCAGCATCTTCTTTAGCTTGAGCTTCTATTTCTTTTATCATTATAGACATTTCACGTCTTACTTCTCTTTCAGCATTTGTTAAAATAATTTCCTTTGCTTTATCTGAAGTTATCCCTGATATATTCTCTAGCTTTTCTAATTGCTTTGTCTTTATATTCTCTACTTCTTCATTCTTTTTTTCTACATTCTTTAACTTATCATTTAAACTAGTTTCTTTAGATTCTAAGTTTTGTAACTTTTTATCTAATATTTCTTCTTTTTGTATCACTCTTTTTTCGTATTTTTGTAAATCAGTTCTTCTTTCTTTGTTTTCTCTTTCAGCTTCACTTCTCCATTTATGGATCTCTTCTTTAGCTTCTAATAGCTTTTCCTTTTGAACTGTTTCTGAATCTTTAGCTGCTTTTTCTACTATTTCTTTAGCTACACTTTCAGCTTGGCCTATTTTAGCTTCAGAAATATTCTTCCTTACAAAATATCCTGATATAATACCAATTGCTGCACCTATTAAAATCTTTACTACTGTATCTATGACATCCACCTCCTTTGTTAATAATCCCAAAATGTCATCACTAAAACTTTTAAATCATTTTTATAATCACAAGTAAAACTATGATATATATAAAGTATTATTAATACACATAATCTGTCTTGTAATCTCAACAAAATACCATTATTTTAAAATTTCTAAAAATATTTTGCTATAAAATCAAATTTAGATATTTTATCCTTCTTTAATTTTATAATTTTTTCTAACTCATGTCAAGTTAATAGGAGGTGTCTATTTTTTTATTGTTGTGCACTATCTTCTTCTTGAGTATTATCTATAGTTTCATCTAATTTAAAATGTTTTCTTACTTTTACATCTATCTCTTCTATTAAGTCTGGATTATCAGTTAAGAATTTTTTTACATTTTCTCTACCTTGTCCAAGTTTTACTTCATTATATGCATACCAAGCACCTGATTTCTTAACTATATCTACCCCTGCAGCTATATCGAGTAAATCTCCTACTTTAGATATACCTTCTCCATACATTATATCAAATTCTGCTTGCTTAAATGGTGGAGCAACTTTATTTTTTACAACCTTAACTCTTGTTCTATTTCCTATTATTTTATCACCTTGCTTTATTGAATCTATTCTTCTAACATCAAGTCTTACTGATGAATAGAATTTAAGAGCACGACCACCTGTTGTTGTTTCTGGATTACCAAACATTATTCCAACTTTTTCTCTTAGCTGATTTATAAATAAAGCTACGCAGTTCGATTTTTTTATAGAACCAGTTAATTTTCTTAGTGCTTGGGACATAAGTCTTGCTTGAAGACCAACATGACTATCTCCCATATCTCCTTCTATCTCAGCTCTTGGAACTAATGCTGCCACTGAATCTATTACGATTATATCTATCGCACCACTTCTAATTAATGCTTCTGTTATTTCTAATGCTTGTTCCCCTGTATCTGGTTGAGATATTATTAGATTATCTATATCTACGCCTAATGCTTTTGCATAAATTGGGTCTAGTGCATGTTCTGCATCTATAAATGCTGCTATTCCGCCTTGTTTTTGAGCTTCTGCTACTGTATGTAGTGCAACCGTTGTTTTACCTGAAGATTCTGGTCCATACACTTCTACAATTCTACCCTTTGGAAGTCCACCTATACCAACTGCTATATCAAGCCCTATAGAGCCTGTAGGTATAAC
Source organism: Romboutsia sp. (assembly GCA_036646635.1). GTDB lineage: Bacteria > Bacillota > Clostridia > Peptostreptococcales > Peptostreptococcaceae > Faecalimicrobium. Next base: position 11,339 of record JAVXLU010000048.1, on the reverse strand, counting down.
ATCTATTGCCATGGAAGTAGCTTCTCCTAATTTCATTACTGAACCCTTACCAAAGTCTTTTTCTATTTGTCCTAACGCTTGATTAAGCGCTTTTAATTTATCTTGTTCTATACTCATTTTTGTACCATCCTTTCATCTATATAAATCAAACATTTGTTCTCTAAACTATATATTGATTATATCGTATAAATCTTATATAGTCAATTCTTAAAATATTTTTGATAGGTATATTTGTAGCATTATTTTTTAATAACTTCCCAGTAAAATTTTACCACATTTATCTTATTTATAAACCTTTATTCGTATTTTTATACAAATTTTTTAATTATTAATAACTTTATATCATTCTAATCAGACAATATTTCTATAATTAATTATAAAAAAACAATAAAGCTGTAAAAAGTTAAATTACCTTTTACAGCTTTATTATTTTATAAAATCAGGCTTATTTACTATCCATAAATAAACCTTTATTTTTGTATAAATATTCCCATCCAGAATACAGTGTAAGTAATGTAGCTACTAATATAGCTATATAACCTCCAAATAACATATATTGATTTTCAAAATGCATTCCTAATAATAATACAGGTATTGATATCATTTGACTTATTGTCTTTAATTTACCTCCACTACTAGCTGCTATTACTTTTCCATCAGCAGCTGCTATGGCTCTTAATATACTAACAGTAAGTTCTCTAGCTACTATTATTATAACCATCCATCCAGGTACTAATTCTGATTCTATCATACATATAAGAGCTGATATAACTAGTAATTTATCTGCCAGTGGATCCATAAATTTCCCAAAATCAGTTACTAATTTATATTTTCTAGCGATATATCCATCCATTGCATCCGTTATTGATGCCACTATGAAAATTATACAAGCTATTAAAAATTTATTTTGTACATTAAATAACATTACCAATATGAATACTGGTATTAAGAATATCCTAAATAAAGTTAATTTATTAGGCAAGTTCATCAATAACATCTCCCATTAAATCATACTCTAGTGCACTATTTATTTTTACATTCACAAAATCTCCTACACTAAGTTGATTTTTAGTTTTTATATATACTATACTATCTATTTCTTCTGCATCTCCTTGAGTTCTTCCTATATAAACTTTATCTTCTATTTGTTCTTCAACTAATACTTCATATATATTTCCAACTTTTCTAGAATTAAGGTCTTGTGATATACTTTGTTGAACTAACATTAATGTATCTTTTCTTTCAATTTTAGTATCTTCTGATAAATGATTTGGTAATTTATCTGCTGGTGTATCTTCTTCTCTTGAATATGCAAATGCACCTAATCTGTCAAACTTGGCCACTTTTACAAATCCTACTACTTCTTGAAAATCTTCTTCAGTCTCACCTGGGAATCCTACTATTATAGTAGTTCTTAAAGTTGCATCTGGTATATGTGTTCTTATCATTTCTATTTTTGATAATATATCTTCTTTAGTTGTATGTCGATTCATTAATTTTAATATTTTATTACTTGCATGTTGTATTGGCATATCAAAGTAGTTGCATATATTATCATACTTTTTAATAACTTTTACTAATTCTTCAGTTATTGATTCTGGATATGAATACATTATTCTTATCCATTTTAGACCTTCTATTTGTGCAAGTTCTTCTAATAATTCTGGAAGCATCTCTTTTCCATATAAGTCACAACCATATTTAGTAGTATCTTGTGCTATAACTACAACTTCTTTAACTCCTCTTAAAGCTAAATCTTTTGCTTCTTTTATTATATCTTCCATCTTTCTACTTCTATATTTACCTCTTAATTTAGGTATTATACAGTAAGTACATTTATTGTCACAACCTTCTCCTATTTTTAGATAAGCCATATGACTTGGTGTTGAAATATATCTTGGTAACTCTTCATTATATGCAAATTCTATATCATTTAAACTTACTATATGATTTTTTTCTTCTAATGAACCTAATATTTCATCTATATTTTGATAACTACCTGTACCAACTATTGCATCTATTTCAGGTATTTCTGCCTTTAATTCTTCAGAATATCTTTGAGCTAAACAACCTGTAACTACTAATATCTTTAAGTTTGCAGTTTTTTTAAGTTCTGCAAGTTCTAATATAGTATCTATAGATTCTTGCTTTGCTGATTCTATAAATCCACAAGTATTAACTAATATTATGTCAGCTTCTGTGAAGTCACCAACTAATTTATATCCTTTTTTATTAAGTATTCCTATCATTATTTCTGCATCTACTAAGTTTTTAGAACATCCTAGCGATTCTAGTGCTATTTTTAACATTGTATTGCTCCTTCCATTGCCACTTTATGAAATGTCATTGCTTCATTTAAAGCTTTATCCATATTATCAAAATTTATAATTTTATTATAAGTATACTTTTCTACTGAATGTAGATATAAAGGATCATAGTATTCTATCAAATACTTTTCTACAAGTTCTTCATATCTAGATTCATCTAATAAATTTATATATCCATCTACTGTATTATTACCGAGTCTTTTTCTAAACTTAGATATACAATTTTTTAATATTTCTATATTATTAGTATCTTTATCATATATATAATCTCTACATAACCTTTTAACTCTATTTTCTAAACTACATTCTAACAGAATATGGTATCCTTCTCTGACTATAGCATCATAAATATCATTTGGTACTAGTACATGACCAACTCTTTTACTTTCACTTTCTATAAATATATAGTCTGTATTTGAAAAAAATATTTTTTCAAATATTTTAGTCTCAAAATGCTTTTGTGATGGTGGTTTTTCATCAAAAGCTATAAATCCAAAAGTAGATCCACTATTTTTAGCCATTCCTTCTAAATCAATGTTATCAATTTTTTCATTTTCTAACATTTTTAATAGGTCTGTTTTTCCCGCTCCAGTTAATCCATGAACTACTACAAATTTTTTAGTATGCATTATATTTTCTAGGTACTTTAATACATAATTTCTATAAGCTTTATATCCACCCTTAAGTTGATATATATTTAGACCTAATGATGATAGTAAGTTAACTATTGACCCACTTCTCATTCCACCTCTAGCACAATATATAACTACATTATCATATTCAGCTATTAAAGATGTAACTTGCATGTATATATCTTTTAACTTATATGTTACATATTCAAACCCCTTTTGGATAGCTTCATGCTTTCCTTGCATCTTATATATAGTTCCTACTTCATTATGTTCATTATCTTTAAATAGTGGCATGTTAAATGCATTTAGTATATTATCTTCTTGATACTCTGATTCAGTTCTTACATCTATGAATATTGTACTTTTAAGCCTTAATGCATCTTCTACTTTTATTATTTCCAATTTTATTCACCTTCTAAATTTTGTAAGTCTTGTTTAGTCATTAATACTTTTCTTGGTTTACTTCCTTCATTTTGACCAACTATTCCACGCTCTTGCATAGAATCGATAAGCCTTGCTGCTCTATTGAATCCTATTTTAAACTTTCTTTGTAACATTGATGCCGATCCTTGACCACTTTCAACTACAAATTCTATAGCAGTACTTAATAAATCATCTTCATCACTAGCTTTAGATATATTAGTTTTAGATATAGTTTCCATTATAGTATCTTCATACTTAACTTCTTCAGTTACTTGGTTTTTTATAAAATCTATAACTTTTTCAGATTCATCTTCTGATATAAATGCCCCTTGAAGCCTTACTGGTTTTGCTGCTCCTAATGGGTAGAATAACATATCTCCTTTACCAAGTAGTTTTTCTGCTCCACCCATATCAAGTATTGTTCTTGAATCAGTTTGAGATGAAACTGCAAATGCTATTCTTGATGGAATATTTGCTTTTATTACACCTGTTATAACATCAACTGAAGGTCTTTGTGTTGCCACTATTAAATGCATACCTGCTGCTCTTGCCATTTGAGCTAATCTACAAATATAGTCTTCAACATCATTTGCACTTGCCATCATTAAGTCTGCAAGCTCATCGATTATTATTACTATTTTAGGAAGTTTATCCTCTGATTTATCATTGTAACTTGTTATATCTTTTACTTGTGTATCTGCAAATAGTTTATATCTTCTATTCATTTCAACAACTGCCCAATTAAGTGCATTAGCTGCTTTTTTAGGGTCTGTAACTACAGGTATTAGTAAATGTGGTATTCCATTATAACTTGCAAGTTCAACAACCTTAGGATCTATAAGTAAAAACTTTACTTCATCTGGATTTGCTTTGTATAGTATACTATTTATTAATGTATTTACACAAACACTTTTACCTGATCCTGTTGATCCTGCTATTAGTAAATGAGGCATTTTCCCAATATCTCCAATAATCGGTTTTCCGCTTATATCCTTACCCAAAGCCATTGCAAGTGGAGAATCAAATTTCTTGAATTCATCACTTTCAAGTACATCTCTAAGTCCTACCATTTGTGCTTCTTCATTCGGAACTTCTATTCCTATTGCACTTTTACCTGGTATAGGTGCTTCTATTCTTATACTTTTTGCTGCTAAGCTAAGTGCTATATCATCTGTTAAGTTTACTATTTTACTAACTTTAACACCTGGGCTTGGTTGTATTTCATATCTTGTTATAGTAGGTCCTACTGTAACTTGATTAACTTTAGCTTCAACTCCAAAATCAGCTAATGTTTTCTCTAATAATGACGCATTTTTTAATACTTTCTTTCTCCCATTATCATCGGCTTTTTTATCTACTTTGTTTAAAAGCTCAATACCTGGCTTTTTATAATTTTCATAACTTGCTTCTGATTTAATATTTATTGGTTGGGTTTTTTGTATATCATTTTCTATATTATTTTTTACTTTTACTTCTTTAGACTCTTCTTTAATATTTTGAAGTTCTTTTAGTACATCTAATTCTGACATACTTTGAGTTCCTTCTAATATTTCTAGGTACTCATCTTCAGACTTGTTAAATCCTACTATCTTTATAGTTTTATCATTATCATCTTCACAATAGTCTATAACTGATTCTTCCTTTTTTATTTCTTTATTTTTAGAGATAAAGTTTTTTAATTTACCTTCTTTTTTAACAACTGTATTTTCATCAACCTCATCAGTTATCATATCTATTGCAGATTGTTTCATATTTGAAACTCTATCTTTAAAACTTAAGTTTTTATTTTTGCCCTTATTATTTTTTACATCTATACTTAATATTAAATCTTTTATAGATATATTAAATGTAAACATAACTGTTATTATAAGTGCAAATATACTTATTAACCAACCACCCGTTATACCAAATATTTGCTTTATATAATATGTTATTGTAGTTGCTATTAGTCCACAACCTGATCCATTTACCCCCATCTCCATAATTGGTTTAAGCATTTCTGGACTTATTGGACTATCAACTGGAAGATTCTTTGAATTAAATAATCCATAAAATATAAATATAAATACTATGCATACATAATATATTTTAGTATTTTTAAGTCTATATATATATTCATTACCTTCGAAAAACCCAAGTATACCAGTCCCAATTACTATAAATGGTATAGCAATTGAAAGTGATCCAAATAGACCTTTAAATAATATTTGCATTACGCTTCCTATCCATCCCATAGAACTCGAATTTAAACTATATAATAAAAATATACCTATAAATATCGTTACTAAATTATGATATTCTGCATTAAAGCTTACTTTATTCTCTTTCTTTTTGCTCTTTTTTTTCTTAGCCATTAATCTCACCTCTTATTTTTCAATTTCATATAATTAATTATACTGAAATTTAATTCTCCCAACCATAGCAAAAAGTGTTAATGCCTTAACACTAACACTTTCATCTATAATTATTTTATTATATCATATAATCTATTATTTGAACAAATCTTATTTATTTTCATAATTACTATCTAGATTTGTATCTTCTTTTATCAATTCTTTTAATTTAGATATAGCATCCTTAAGTCCTCCAACTTCATTTATAAGACCACATTCAACAGCTTCCTTTCCTATAAGAACACTACCTACATCACTTACTAATTCATCTTTTGAATGCATCATTTTTATAAGTCTATCTCTCTCTATATTAGAAGTTCTCGTAATAAAGTCTACTATTCTATCTTGCATTTTTTTAAAGTATTCAAATGTTTCATTAACTCCAATTACTAAACCATTAGTTCTAATTGGATGAACTATCATTGTAGCAGTTGGTGCTATAAAAGAATAGTTACCTGCTGTGGCAAGTGGCACACCTATGCTATGACTTCCTCCAAGCACTAAAGTTACTACTTTCTTAGATGTACTATTTATAAGTTCTGCCATAGCAAGACCTGCTTCAACATCGCCTCCTACGGTGTTTAATACTATTAATATGCCTTTAGTTTCACTACTTTCTTCTACCGAATAAAGAAGTGGTATTATATGTTCATACTTGGTAGATTTCTTTTGTGGATTTCCAATAAAGTGTCCTTCTATTTCTCCTATTATAGTTATACATTGTATATCCTTAGATGGTTGTGGTGGCATATTAGGTATACCCATCTGTTTTATATTTTCTATTTCTTCACTTTCCTTTTTTAAATTATTATCACATTCATTCTTTATAGTTTTATTATTTTTTATTTTTTTCTCATTAGTTTTTGAAATCTCTATATCATCATTTAAGTTATGTTCTTCATAATATTGCATATGTAGTACTCCTTCCAAAATATACTTTAGAATTATTCTTTCCAAATATACTCAAAAAATTCATTTCTAAACTTCATAAGTATGTATACTTTAAAAGGAGTATTTATTGTTTATTTTAAATAAAATTCATTATGAATCGCATGTACTGCTTTTAACATATCCTTTTTATTTACTAAACAAGATATTGTCATACTTGAGTCTGACGTTTGCAATAATGCTATCTTAGCTTTAGCTAAGGAACTTACCACCCTAGCCATAATTCCTGGTGTACCCGTTATTTTTGAACCTACTAAAGTTACTTTTGCACATTCTTTATTTATTTTATAAGTTACATTATGTTTTTTTAATATATCTTCTAATATCTTTATATTTTCTTCTTCTACAATAAATACTTTTTCTTCTATAAAAAAGTTTATCATATCTATACTTATATCATTCTTACCTAATTCATTTATTATATCTATAAATATATCTTCTTCTGATTGTATTTTAACTTGAGCTAGCTTATCTTTATTTGCTACTGTTGCCATAAGATCGAAACTTTTTTCATAAGATTTTTTACAGTTTTTTTTATCGCATCCTAAACAAATTTTAGTACCTTCACAGTTTGGATTTAACGTGTTTTTTATAGTTAAAATTATATTCCCACTCTTAGCAAGCTGTACAGCTCTTGGATCAATTACCTTTGATCCTTTATCTGCCATTTGAAATACTTCCTCATAATCTATACATTCTAGTACTTTAGCTTCTGGCTCAACCCTTGGGTCCGCTGTCATTATACCATCCACATCTGTATATATCTCAACAACATCACAATCTAGAGCCTTACCTATTGCCACAGCAGATGTATCACTACCTCCTCTTCCAAGGGTAGTTATTTCTCCATCCTCTGTTATACCTTGAAATCCTGCTATTACAACTACATTTTTATTCTCAAGCTCTTTTTTTATTCTATAAGGCTTTACATCTACTATTTTTGCATTTGAATACTCTTCAGTAGTTATAATACCAGCTTGACCACCAGTTAAGAAAATTGACTTTATATTCTTAGCATTTAGCATATTAACAAGTATTGTTCCAGATATTATTTCACCACAAGACATTAAAATATCAAGTTCTCTTTTTTGTGGATCTTCGTTTACTTCTTTACATAAATCTATAAGAGTATCTGTAGCATATGGTTCACCTTTTCTTCCCATTGCGGATACTACTAATACTAAGTCTAAGTCTTTATATTTCTCTTGATAAGATTTTACTATTTTACAAACTTCATTCATTTTTTCATAGGATTCTACTGACGTACCTCCGAATTTCTGAACTAAAATCCCCATTTATGCCTCCTAGTAAACACCATCATATTCTATTATTATCATGTCATTTCCTATCTTTCTAACATTTCTCCATGGTACTTCTAATGTTGATTTATCTTTCTTTATTCCAAAAAAACCTCTTTCTCTTGGAACTAAAAGTGCTAATATATCACCTGTAGTTTCATCTAATATAAGGTCACATTCTCCAATTACACCTAATCTTTCACCTGTAACTAGATTAACTATCTCTTTACCTGCTATTTCAGATAAATTCATGCTTCTCCCCCCGTTTTTCTATAATTTTATCTTTTCTACATCTCTACCTACAATACATATACCTAGTTTATCTATATTAAAAACTTTATCAATGACTTTTTTTACAATTTCACTATTAACATCATCTATGCACTTTAATATATCATCAGTAGTTCTTACATTTTTGTTTAAAAGCATGGCTTTTCCAAATGACATCATTCTGCTACTTGTACTTTCTAAACCTAATATATAACTCCCTTTAAGTTGTTCTTTACTCTCTTGTATTTCTTTTTCTGTTAAATAATTTAATTTCATATTTTTTATTTCTGTTAATACTGATTCATATACTAGCTTTAAGTTATCTAAGCCCATACTTGCAAATATACCCATTTCTCCACATTTTTGATATAATGTTTCAGCTGAATATATCGAATAAACTAAACCTTGTTCTTCCCTAATTTTTTGGAATAATCTAGAACTTATACTTCCTCCAAATATAGTATTTATAACTGCTAAAGCATATACTTCTTCTGTATTTTCAATTGGTACAGCTTCTAAAGTTATAGCTAGATTTACTTGTTCTATATCTTTGTTTTTAGCTATAAAGCAAGGAGTAAATTCTGCTTTTTCTACTTCTACAGTAACTTCTTTTTGCTTCCATGATTTAAATTTATAGTCTAACTTTTTAACCATCTCATCAAAATTAAAGTTACCAGATATAGATATTGTAGCATTATTAGGTACATAGTACTTATTAAAGTAATTTAATAAATCTTCTTGATTCATTTCATCTAAAGATTCTGTTGTTCCTATTATATTCATCCCAAGAGGATTGTTTACATATATATTTTCTGTCAATAAATCATACGCTAAATCTTCCGGTGAATCTTCATACATCTTTAATTCTTCAATTATTACTAATCTTTCTTTCTCTATATCCTTTTTATCAAATAATGGATTTAATATCATATCGCTAAGTATATCTATCCCTACATTTATATGTGAATCTAATAACTTAACATAGTAGCATGTACATTCTTTACTTGTAAATGCATTTATTTGACCACCTAAATTGTCTATTTCACTAGCAATTTCTTTTGATGTTCTGTTTTTGGTTCCTTTAAAAAGCATATGTTCTATGAAATGAGATATTCCACTTGTTTTTTCATCTTCTATCCTAGACCCTGCATTTATCCAAACCCCTAGTGAAATAGATTTTAAATATGGTATTTCTTCTCCTATTATTGTAAGTCCATTATCTAATATATGTGTTTTGTACATACTCAACCTCCGTTTATATTGTCTTTATATAGGTAACTTTGTCTTAATCGCCGTTAATATATATGTATTAGATTATAAGTTAGAAAGGCCATTTATTCAACTTTACTTAGAATACATTTTTTAAACTTCCTGGTTTCAAGCCATTATCTCTTATTATTTTTATAATATCATCAATACCTTCCATTGTTGCATATGTAGGATGCATTAGTATTATGCTACTATCTTTCATATCTTTTTTTCTTACTCTTGCTATTATTACTTCTGGTTCTTGTCTGTTTTGCCAATCTATTGTATCTATATCCCATTTAAAACATATATAACCTAATTCTTTTGCAGCTCTCATTGTTCCTTCTCCAAATGAACCTGATGGCGCTTGAAAAAATTTAGTTTCTTCTTTGATTATATCTTCTATTATTTGCTTAGATGTTTTTATTTGTTCTAAATTTTCTTCATATGATAAGTTCGCATAATCTAAATGCCTATGTCCGTGATTACCTATGGTATGTCCTTGTTCTTTAATCTTTAAAAGCATATCTTGGTTTTTCTCTGCCCATCTACCTGTTACATTAAAAGATATCTTTACATCTTCTTTTTCTAGTGATTTAAGTATTCCTTCTACATATTCAGTTTCCCAACCTAGGTCTACGTTGCAAGTTAATGCAACGTATCCACTATTTTGTTTTGTTCCTTGGGTATATGGTAGTTCTGCGCTATTAAATAATCCAAATGTTGGTTTAATCTGACCTTTGTTTGCCATAAATATTATACCTACTAAGGCTAATACTACTACTATAGATGCTATAATGATTTTTTTTAGTTTCTTTTTAGTAAGTACCATCATTATCATTAAAACTTCCTCCTAAAACTCATTTAATTCATTATGTACAAATTACTACTTTATAAATACTATTAGAGTACGTCCTTATTTATGCATAAAAATTCACTTCGCTTAATCTACTTATATGAGCTACTCTTTATATCTATAACAAACTACAATATAAATATATAGTAAAAAAAGACGAGATTTTTATCTCGTCTTTTAATCTATTTATTATTTATCTTCTTTTTTCTCAACTCTTTCAGGCTTAGGTAAAAGTGCCTTTCTAGATAAATTCGTTCTTCCTTTTTCATCTATTTCAGTAACTTGAACTTCTACTACATCTCCAATATTTAATACATCCTCAACTTTAGCAACTCTTTCGTGTGCTATATGAGATATATGAAGTAACCCTTCTTTTCCTGGAAGTATTTCAACAAATGCACCGAAGTTCATTATTCTAGTAACTTTACCTGTGTAGTTTTGACCAACTTCTGCTTCAGCAACTATATCACTTATACGCTTTTGAGCAAGTGCTAACATTTCAGGGTCAACCCCACCTATGAATACTTCTCCATCTTGTTCTATATCTATTTTAACACCTGTTTCTTCTATTATCTTAGTTATAACTTTTCCACCTGGTCCTATAACATCTTTTATCTTATCTGTTTTTATTCTCATTGTTATTATCTTTGGTGCATATTTAGATAACTCAGGATTCGGAGTAGCTATGGTTTTTTTCATTTCATTTAATATGTGTATTCTACCAATTTTAGCTTGAATTAAAGCATCTCTTAGTACTTGTTCATCTATACCAGCTATTTTTATATCCATTTGTATAGCCGTTATACCTTTTTCAGTTCCTGCAACTTTAAAGTCCATATCTCCTAGATGATCTTCCATACCTTGTATATCTGATAATACTGCAACTTTATCATCATGCTTTATAAGACCCATTGCTATACCTGCAACCATATCTTTTAAAGGTA
>JAVXLU010000047.1:0-15334 GCA_036646635.1 Romboutsia sp. | reverse complement strand
ACATATTTAAGATGAGTTTTCTGCTCATCTTTTTTCTTTTCTATACTTTTTTTATGTTCTTTTAATTTTGTATAATATTTTATACATTATTCTATATATAACTACATAATATTTCAAGATAATTTGTATATTAAGATAAAATTATAGATTATTTTATTTTTTTTTGGCTTATTTGGTACATTTTTATACTTATTTTTAACGTGATATAAGATAAATTATATAGTAAAATTTAAATTAAAGGACAAGTTATTCCTTTTGTACTCGGGGGGGGGATTTTTAATGGTTATTATGTTTATTTTATTTTTTATTGTAGGATTAATTTATTTCTTATCTATGGTTTGTATTCAGTTTAGCTATATAAATAATATTAATTTACGATTAGGTATGGATGTAACTACATTATATTCTGATGAAAGTAATAATAAAGATGGATTATTTACTAATTTTGATAATATAGTAAGAAATTGTGCTATGTGTTTATATAAAGTTTCTAATAACATTAAGTAAGTATATGTAAGCCTAGGATAAATTATCCTAGGTTTTATAGGTCAATAATCTTCATTATTGATTTAAAATATTCATCATTTGATACTACACATGAATTTAAAGGATTTATTTCTAAACACTTTTTATGATGGTAATATGCTTTAGGAATATCTCCTATTTCAAAATAACATGAACATAAATTCAAATGTGGTTTAAATCTCCAGCAGCATAAATTTAAACATTGATTGCAGTCTTTTGGTGTTTCTAAATTTAATATAATCTTGTACCAATTTATAGCTTGAATGTATTTTTTTTCTTGTTGAAAAGACAAAGCTATATTATACAATACTTCTCCTCTTGGAGATGTATATTCAAATGTCTCATAAAGATATGTTCTACCTTCACTCCATTTTTCTTTGTATAAATATGCTTCTCCAATCTTGCATAGTGCATCCATTATTTCTTCTTCATCTTTTCCTTTAGACACAAACTTTTTAAGAATTTTTATTGATTCTTCAAATTCTTCATTACAATATAATTCTTTCCCATAATAATATAATTCTCTATTACTTAGTTTTTTGCCTGATTTTATATTTTTTTTATATAGTTTAAGATTTCTATCATCTGGAGATTTAATTTTATCATGAATAATAGCTATGTCAGTATTGTATATATTTGAATTTATATCTATATTAATATACTCATGTACAAATCCTATCCATTGAAAATTTTTATTATTTTTAACAATTCTATTTCTTGTGCATGTTATTTTCGGATTATTATTTTCATCCATATCCATATATGTTTTCATTGTAACAACATCAATATTTTCATCTATCTTATTTTTTAAAGTAATTAGTCTTTCTCTATTTTCTTCATTAATTGACTCATCTGCATCTAGCCATAATATATAATCTTTTGTAGCTTTACTAAAGGAAAAGTTTCTAGCCATTGAAAAATCATCTATCCATTGAAAATCATATATTTTTTCAGTATAACTTTTTACTATTTCTTTAGTTTTATCAGTTGATCCTGTGTCTACTATGATTATTTCATCCACTATATCTTTTATGCTATTTAAGCATTTACCTATTGATTTTTCTTCATCTTTTAATATCATACATAAACTGATAGTAATCATACTGCTAGCTCCTTACATTTTCATATTACTTTAATATATGATAAAACGACATTTTTGTTAAAATTTATTTAATAAAATTTTCGATTATATTCTGCTAACAATATTAAAAGAGCTAGAATCATTAATTAATGTTCTAGCTTCTTTTGATTATTTAATCATAAACTCTTTCCAATCGCCATTTAAAACTGGAATTAGTTTATCATCTAAATTTATATCTGCTTTTGGATTATATTCATAGTAATATGCATTTTCTATATTTCCATTGTCTAATGTAACTTTAACTATTTTTCTTAAATACTCACAATTCATATTATTTTCAGTATAATTCTCTAGTTCATCTAATTCAATTAAACTTTTTTCAAAGTCTATAACTTCCATTAATTCTCCTTGAATTCTATTATTACCAGGTATTACTGCTGGATATCCTTTATTATCTAAATGAAATAATTCTCCGCTAATACTTCCTTTTACTATGTTATTTACTTTACCTTTTAAAAGTTTTTTGTAATTAAACATATCACTTCTTAAGCTTCCATAAACAAATATTCTATCTATTAACATATTTCTCCACCTATTACTTTTATATCATCCTTATATATCGTACAAGCTTCAATAGCTAATTCTAATCCTTTAACTATTTCCTCTAAAGACATAAATGGCGTATTTTTTTTATCTATAATTTGTGAAGTCATATATGGTATATGTATAAATCCACCTTTTATATTTGGGTATTTTTTATCTATCATATATAATATTCCATACATTACATGGTTACATACAAAAGTACCTGCCGTATTTGACACAGTTGCTGGTATTTTATTTTCATTCATATGCTTAACCATAGCTTTTATAGGCAAATTAGAAAAATAAGCAGTTTGTCCATCTTCTTTTATCGTAGCATCTATTACTTGGTTACCTTCATTGTCTTTTATTCTAAAATCATCCATATTTATAGCAACTCTTTCAGGAGTTATTTCAAACCTTCCACCGGCTTGTCCTACTGATATTACGATATCTGGATTATACTTTTGTATTGCTTTGTCTATTTCTTCAACTGATTTAGTCATAACTGTTGGTATAGTTATTTTGACAATCTCTGCTCCATTTATATTCTCACTAACCATTTTTACAGCTTCCTCTGCTGGGTTTACTGGTTCTCCTCCAAATGGGTCAAATCCTGTTAATAAAACTTTCATGTGTACTCGCCTCCTACTATATATTAAAATGCTAATAAATACATTACCATTATATGAACTGCTACTAATACTATGGCTACTGGTGCTTGGTATTTTATAACTACATATTGATTTTTACATTCAAGTAGTGCAGCTGGTACTATATTGAAATTTGCGGCCATAGGTGTAAGTAATGTTCCACAATATCCTGCTGATAGAGCTAATGCTCCAACTATTGCAGGGTTTCCTCCTTGTGCTAATACAAATGGTATACCTATTCCTGCTGTTATAACTGAAAACGCTGCAAATGCATTTCCCATTATCATTGTAAATATTACCATACCTAAGACATATGCAACTACTCCAAATAATCTATTATCTGCTGGTACTACTCCTGATATCATATTTGATATTACTTCTCCAACTCCTGCTTGAGTAAATAATGCTCCAAGTGCTACTAATAACTGTGGTAACATACTAGCTGGACCCATTTGTTGTAGTAATCTTGCACCATCCTCTACTGATGTAGATACTTTTGCCCTAGTTATCATAAATGCAGATATTAATGCTACTAATGAACCTACTCCTATTGCAAACTGTGAAGAACTTCCAAAGTTAGATAAACTCATTGCTATAATAACTGCTGCAAATGCTAGTACTAATGATGGTAAGAATATCTTACTTTTAATTTTATCTGCTTGTTGTTGACCAAATTCTTCACTAGGCATTTCATATCTAGCAAATACAACCTGTTTTGTAAGTGTTAATAAACTTGATAATATTAGTATTATACCTATTATATTCGCTGGTATTAAAGATCCAAATATAAAAGGTATTGATATTAATATCCAAAATATAGATGTTCCATATTTTTTATTACTATCTATTGTTTTAAATGATTTATATGCGATTACAATCATTAAAAATCCCATTAATGCATAGAAAATTTCTAATGATATATTTATAATATTTTGCACTTTATGTACCTCCTTGTACAACTATTTTTTATGACGTTTATTTAACGTTTTATCAAATAAGTAAAACTGAATTCCTGCTATTATAAATGCTATTATAGCCATTACTATACTTGCCTTTGCTATTCCTAATTCTGTAACATCATATCCAAATTGACTAAGTGTAGATGCAATAAGTAAAACTCCACTACTTCCTGCAAATAAGTTTTGTCCATAAAAATTACCATAGTTTTCTGAGGCTGCTGATAAGGCTTTTATACTTTCTTCTTCTTCCTTATTTAACTCTCCATGTTTACTAATTCCAGCAGCTTGTGCCATTGGATTTACTAGAGGTCTAACAAATTGAGGATGTCCACTCATTCTTATTGATAGTGCTCCTGCTATTTGTCTAGCTAGCATGTATATGCTTAGAACCCCTCCTGTTGTAAGTTTCCCTAATTTTTCTATCAAGTAAACTGCTCTTTGTTTTAATCCATATCTTTCTAATATACCTATTACAGGTAATGTAAGTATAAATAGTGATACTGCTCTATTAGCAACAAATGATTCACCTAGTATTGTTAAGATTTGATTTAAATCTAATCCTGCTACAAGACCTGTTGCTATACCTGCTACTAATACTGTAAATAAAGTTTCAATTTTAAAAATAAAACCCACTACAACAATTAAGATTCCTATTAGTTTTATCATTAGTTATTTTATCCTTTCTTTTATTTTTTAGTTTTCATATGTAATTACACAATCAAGATATTTCTATAATATATTATATCTTAATTGTGAGAATCTTGTAAATATATAAATTATTTTGTAATATTTTGTCTGATATTTTTAATGTATCCTTCTATTTCTTCAATTAAATTTTCTATTTCATATTTATTCATAGACGTTCCTTTTATATTTTGTAGTATTTGACAAGTTGTCAAAATTATTTCTTTACTTGAATTATTATATCCAGATTTTAATTCTTCTACTATTTTAAATTTTATTTCTTCTATAAAATCATCTATATCACTTAATATATCTTTATTTTTTTGTTCTAGCTTCAATTTATCATAAATAAGTTTAGCTACTGCACCAGTTACCGTTCCTGCTATAAGTAATGGTGGACAATATGTCATTAAAGCACTACCTATTGTTATAGAAGTTGCTGATGAGCCTAGAGAGGCACTATAAATTGAAATCATAGTTCCTGATGTTACTCCTAATATTGCACCTGTGCCTACTGTTGCTAAAATATCATTTAACTCTGTTTTATCATAATCTAATTTAAACTGTGGTGTATCTATCAATTCATTTTTGTAATTTATTTTAGCTAAATATTTTTTTATATCTTCATTCACCTCATTACTAACTTCTTTTAAACATTCACTCCACTCTAAAAAAAATAATTTATCTAATTCTATTTTTTTCATATTTATCGCGTCATTTATATAATTTTCATTTATATACATACTTGAATTTTCTATGTTTCCTTTTATCTTATCTAATTCTTCATTTAAGAATACTCTCCCTACCCAATCATTTATTTCAAAGTCCATTTTCGAACTTATATAATCATATTTATTTTCAAGTACTTTTTCATATTTTTTTAATTCTTCTGTAAGCATTAATATACTTTTTAAATAGTCATAATGATTTATTATATCTTTGTGTAGTATTGATTCTAATGAAGAATTTATACTATCAATTTTTATATTTTCACAGTTTTCATATATATTTTCTATATACTTATTAAGATTTATAAACTCTTTTCTTAATTCTGTGTTGTTTGATATAGTTAAATCTGTACTTTTAGCTATTGAATTTTTACCTATGGTATCTTGATATTCTAGATAAGAAGATATCATAAAAAAATCATCTATATAAATTCCATATTCACATTTTATATATTCTAGAATTTCCTCTTTATTATCTTCTAATAAATCGGCTTTATTTATTACTCCTACTATTGTTTTTTTATACTCACATATTAAATCTAGAACTTCACATATATCCTCTTGACCTATATGTGTTGAATCTATTACAAATAATATTAAATCTGCATTTTTTATATAATTTAAAGTTGTTTTCTCGTTTTTAGTAGTTATACTTTTTAGACCTGGCGTATCAACTAAATTTATTTTCTTTAAATATTCTTTATCTAATCTTATTTTAGTTACATTATTTTTATTTTCTTTATACTCATCTTCACCATATACAACTTCTATAATATTTGAAGTCGATTCTAAAACATCTACTTCACTAATTTTACTTCCTATTAAAGCATTTAATAAACTTGATTTACCAGATTTAACTTCTCCAACTATAGCTATTTTTAAAGGTGTATTTTTATTATTTTCTAATATATTAATATTTGATATAACTAAATGTAAATTATTTGATATTAAATTTTTAAAAGGTATATTAATTTCCTGTTCTAATCTATATCTAATTGGTGATTTTAGTAATATATCTTTTACTTCATAAATATTTTCCTTTATATTTTCCAAAGCTATACCTCCAGTTTTTTTAATATACTTTCTATATTATTTAAATATTCAATATGTAATTTTATTTTCGAATAGTTTAAATATTTTTCTTCAAAATTTTTATTTTTAACTATATTTATTTCATTTTTAATTTCTAATACTTTTTCATCTAATGCTTTTATTATTTCTTGATTTAATTTATGAATTTTTTGTGTAATCGTATTTTGTATTAATATTTCATCATGTGATTTGTTATTTAGATTTTTTATGGTAAGTTTTTTTAGAATATTTTCTATTTGGTTATTATTTTTAGTGTTTTTATCGATGATAATTTGTAAATTATAATCAAATATTAAATGTTTACTCTTTGAAAAATAAACGTTCGTATTTAAATTATTTGCTATATTATATTTAAGTAAATCAAACTTATTATATATCGATTGGTATATTTTTTCTAAATTCAAGCTACATATTTTTTCTAATTCAATTATATTTTTACTTAACTCGTATAGACCTTGTTTATTAGAATACTCTCTATAATTTAAATTTTGTGTATAATCTGATAGATAATTATAGATTCTCTCAGTTTTTTCTTTTAATTCAAATTCTATTTCATGATATTGTGATATATCTTTATATAATTGTCTTTTATATGAATGTATTTCACTAATAATACTAGTTTTCATAATTTCAATATTTTTATATTTTGATGATATTTGTTTTTCTTGAGATATTTTCACAAAGTTCTCTTCTATACTATTAAATAAATCCTTTATATTACTTTGATTTATAAGATTATAATCATTATTGACTATACCTTGTAAACCTTCTTTTGCTGATATAAATACTATATCATTAAATTTATTTTTATATAGTTCATAAGCTTTTTCCTTAATTTTATATATATTATTAATATTTACTTTTCTTATTATATCCATTTTATTTATTACTGCTATTTTGTTTTTATTATGATTATTTAAATCATCTATCTTTTTAATTTCTTTTATAAGTTCATTATTTTCTTTTGATACTAAGTTTTGTGCATCTATTAACCATATAACTCCATCTGCTTTTATATAATATTCTTTTATCCTATTTAAAGTATCTTTAAGTAAGTTTTGATTAAGACCTGGTGTATCTACTACTATAAATTTTTCTAGTATCTTTCCTTTTCTTATATTATATTTTATTTGTGCTATGTTTGATTTATATAAATATTGTTCTTCCTGATTAGATTTATATTTTTTTAATATGTTTACGTCTACTTTATTTAATTTTTTATATTCATTTACTATTTTAGATACTTTCCTCCTCGACTCTTTAAACTTAATTTCCTCTTTTTCTAATAATTTATTTCCTTCTTTTAAATTTTTAACTACTACACTTTTATCGTAATATGTTATTTCCATCTTTTCTCTTTCAGATTTTATAAATAAGTCTATTTTCCATGTATTTGGTAGGTCTGTTGTTTTTACTATTTCTTCATTTAATAATGTGTTTATTAAAGTAGACTTTCCATAATTTCCAGATCCTACTATAAATAATAAAAATGGATTTTTAAGTTCATTTATACTATCTTTATTTTTATCAATTTGAAATTCTATATTTTTAACTAGACTTCTAACTCTATTATCTAAAATCTTTAACTCATATTCATTTATAATTTCCTTAATTTTACTAGTGTTATAATCTAGTTCATATATTATCTTCAACATTTTTAAACGTTCTTCTTCTCTACTTAAATACATTTTATCAGTCCTTTATAAAACATTTATCTATATATATAAAATATATTCAATTGTTTTACTTCAATACTCATTTTTCCTTCATACAATTTTTATATCACAAACTTAAATATACTTACATAATATAAAACATAATAATTATTATACTATTATCTTTGTGAGGTGAAAATCTTGAACTTTTTTTTATCACTTAATCCTGTCTTACAAGGATTTATTGCTACAATATTCACATGGTCAATTACTGCATTAGGAGCTTCTTTAGTATTTTTATTTAAAGATGTTAAAAAAAGTATTTTGAATTTAATGTTAGGATTTGGAGCAGGCGTTATGATTGCTGCAAGTTTTTGGTCACTACTAAATCCTGCTATCGAACTTTGTGATGAACTTGGATTTAACTCTTGGTTTATTCCTGCAATAGGGTTTATTCTAGGTGGATTATTTATTGTGCTTTCTGATAAGTTTTTAGACCGATTTAATTTTAAAAATTTACCGACTATAGGTACACGAGAAACTAAGACTTATAAAAAGAGTATCTTACTTGTTTTAGCAGTAACTCTTCATAATATTCCTGAAGGACTTGCCGTTGGTGTCGCTTTTGGTAGTGCTGCACTAGGTATTCCTGGATGCACTACAATTGGTGCTATACTTCTTGCTGTTGGTATAGGACTTCAAAACTTTCCTGAAGGTGCTGCAGTATCCTTACCTCTTAGACGTGAAGGGTTTTCTCTTAAAAAGAGTTTTTTTTATGGTCAAGCATCTGGTTTAGTTGAGCCTATTGCCGGAGTTCTTGGAGTTGTTATGGCTTTAACTATGAGAAGTATCTTACCTGCTTTACTAGCATTTTCTGCTGGTGCTATGGTTGGCGTAGTTTCTTCTGAGCTTATTCCCGAGGCATGTATAGAAAATAAAAATCTTACTACTCTAGGGGTTATTTTTGGATTCGTTATAATGATGATTTTAGATGTTGCCCTAGGCTAATCTGTCTAAATTTCTATTATACCCTTTGCTATATTATCTATAATTATATTCTTACTAAATATCAACTTTTTTAACTTTTTATATAATAACTATTTAAATGCTAGTATTTATGGGTATTAATAAATATTATAATAAATTCAAAAGGAGATAATTTATGAGTTTTGAAAAAATGAGCAATATTGAAATAGATAATAGAAAAAGAAGTTTTGTTATTTTATATAACTTTAATAATAAAGAATCTGCAATGATAAAAAACATTTGTAATATGTTGGGAGCAAAAGATCAAGTAATTCTATCATCTAAAAATGCAAATTCTACAATACGAAATTTAACTAATAATAATATAGATTATGAATGTGAAAATGGTATTAATCAAAAAGCCATGATATTTAATAATGTAGCCCCTATGAAGGTTAGTGCATTTATAGATAGTCTTAAGAAATTTAGAATTGTTAAACCTCTTATTGCTGTTAATACAGAAGGAAATATTGACTGGAGTCTAAATACTTTAGTTTCTCATTTACTTAAAGAAAGGCTTTCTATGAAATCAGGGAAAACTGTAAAACACTAAACTTACAATCATATAAAAGAGTGTAAATTCAATATTTCCTTTATATAATTTCGCTAACTAATGTTTAGCAATTGGAATTTTTTGATTCCTTAAATACAAAAGTGGAAGTAAATTTAATTTTACTTCCACTTTTTGTATACATTAATATATAGATAATATATTCATTATTTTTTTATTATTTAACTGATTTATAACATATTTTATGCTATCATTTATTTTAAGAAGATAATAATCCTAAATTCTCAATTTTATATATTAATAAAAATGTTTTAATTGTTTTAATCTACTTGGGTGTCTTAGTTTTCTTATAGCCTTAGCCTCTATTTGTCTTATACGCTCTCTTGTTACCCCAAATACCTTGCCTATTTCCTCTAATGTTTTAGGTGTATCATCATCTAACCCGAATCGCATTCTAAGTACCCTTTGTTCTTGTTCACCAAGACCTGTTAATAGTTCTTCAATCTTTTCCCTTAGATTATTCTGTTCTACTTCATGAATTACTACATCTGCAAAATTAGCATCTGATGGTATAAATTCTACTAAGCTGCTATCTTCATCTTCCTTTATAGGTGTATCTAGTGATACTACGTTTTTATCTCTCTTTAATATATCTATAACCTTTTGAACCTCAAGCTCACACACTTTTGCGAGTTCATCTAAATTCGGCTCTCTTTGAAGTATATTTGAAAGTTCTTGTTTTTTTCTTTTTACAAAATTTATTCTTTGGTGAAGATGAACGGGTATTCTTATAGTATTCTCACAGTCATCTATGTATCTAGTTATACTTTGCTTTATCCACCATGTAGCATAAGTACTAAATTTATACCCCTTTTTATAATCATATTTATCAACAGCTTTTATAAGACCAATATTCCCAGCCTGAATCAAATCCAGCATATCTACGCTTTCTTTTCTATATTTTTTTGCAATACTCACAACTAATCTATAATTTGCATTTATAAATTGTTCCTTAGCTTCTGGTGAAGAGTTAATTATTGCTTTTGCTAGTTCAACTTCCTCTACTGCAGACAACATTTTGTACTCTTCGATTTCTTTTAAGTACATTTTCATCGCATTTGATGCGTTTGATGAATCCCCATAAATATAGTTTTCATAAGTATGTTCTCTTTTAGCCCCCATAATCTAACCCCTTCTATCCATATAGTTTGTTAATTGAAATGGTAAAGTGACCTTAGCTTCAGTTATTTTTATAATATATAATATGATTATAATTATAAAAAAATTCCATTCAATTTAACTAAAATGTCAATAAATTTATTTATCTAATATTCTACCCATGATTGCAAAATTCCTTCTTTTTTGTAATATTTTTTTATAGAAAAAAAGACCACACAATATGCAGTCTTTTTTCCTCGAACGACGTTATAAACCCCTCTATCAATAAATCCTTTTAGCGTTTGCCCCAACACTTACGGTTTTTATAGAGAATTTTTAACCATTTAATAATAACATCATTAAAAAGTATAGTCAAGTTCGTATATTATCTATATCTATTATTCGTGATGACATCCACATCCATTTTGCTGTCCTTCACCGTGCCCTTTTCCTCCACAACATTCGTGTTCATGTCCAGGCTCATGCCCTTTTCCTCCACAACATTCATGTTCATGACTATGATTATGTTCTGATTCATTTGCTAATTCTTCCATTTTAAAGAATTCTTCTACCATAGTATCATACGTAGGAAGTGATGCTTCTGTATTGTATTCTTCACCTGTCCAATCAGCATACATCATAGCGTCTCCATTAGTTAAAACTAATCTTCCAGCCATAGTTATATTGTCTACATCTTCTAAGAAATCTACTTGCTTTTGTACAACTTCTCCTTCTAATACTATATCTTCGTCCATACATTGAACTATCATAACAGGTGCATAATAATCTTCTTTGTCTTTAACATTAACTACTATATCTAGTATACCTTCTGCGCCTTCTTCAAATTCTGATAAAGCTACATCTGTATCTATCATATCATGTGGAACTAATAAGTCCTCCATTAAATACTTTATAACTCTTTCTTTTACTAATTCTCTTGACATAATATTTACTCTCCTTTCAGTTTATGGCTATAATTACCCAAACTTTTCCTTATTATATTATAATACATTTATTATTTTTTCAATCCTTCATAAAAATATTTATTAACATAATGTATTTATACCCATTTTATATTTATTTTAAGTATTTATATGATTTTTTGGTTAATTATTTATTTTTCTATATAAGTATATAGCTAACTTTTAGTATCTTTTTTATCTTTTTTACATATCTTTACAGTCAAAAACTAACTTTTTCTGTGTTATTATATATTTCAAGGGGCATCCCCCTATACTAAAGGTTACAAATCAGTAACGTTTTTAGAATTTTCAATAAAGAGGTGTTTTAATATGACAAAAAATATATCTAAAAAATTAAAAACTTTAATATCTTTAGGGATAGTAACTATAGTAACCGCTTCTAATATTATTCCTGTAAGTGCTTTATCTAATAAAAATTGTACTAATTTCCATACTAAAAATATAATATATATATGTATAAATGGTGTTAAATATAAGTTACCAATAAATCCAAGTACTCCTATAAAACCAGAATTTAATCTAAGCAATAATAATTTAGAATCGATTAATAAACCTAATAATAATTGTAATAATAGTTCTGGTTCTACTAATAAACCTAATAATAGCAACAATAACTCTGGTTCTATTAATAAACCTGAAACTGATAATAACAATAATAACTCTGGTTCTATTAATAAACCTGAAACTGATAATAGCAACAATAACTCTAGTTCTATTAATAAACCTGAAACTAATAATAACATTGAATCTACTGTTGAAAATTTCGCATCTTACCAAATGGAAATTGTTGATTTAGTTAATATAGAAAGAAGTAAAATAGGTTTAAATCCTCTTGTACTTGACACTAATATCTCAGACGTGGCTACTATAAAATCTCAAGATATGATAGCTAAAAATTATTTTGATCATAATTCTCCAACATATGGATCTCCATTTGATATGATGTCTAAATTCGGAATAAACTACAAATCTGCTGGAGAAAATATAGCAAGTGGCCAAAGAACACCTAAAGAAGTTATGAACTCTTGGATGAATTCTGAAGGTCATAGAAAAAATATACTAAATCCTAACTTTACTAAAATAGGTGTTGGTATAGCTAAAAAAAGTAATAATTCTATCTACTGGACACAGATGTTTATAGGATAATATAATCTAATTATAAAAAGCCATAAAATCTCTATTTTATAGAAATTTTATGGCTTTATTTTATCTATTATAAATTTAGTATATATCTGAAAACTCAACTTTAATATTTTGTACATATTTTGATGATAAAGTATCTTTTTTTATACCACTTTCATTTTTGGTTAATATATTTGGTATTTTAATAATAAATTTAGTATATTCATTAAGTTCACTTTCAACATTAATATCTCCATTGTGTAATTCTACTAACGATTTAACTAAATACAATCCTATTCCACTACCTTCACTAATTTTAGTCATTCTATTATTTGCCTGTTTAAATTTTTCAAATATATCTGATAGCTTATCTTTAGGAATTCCTATTCCATTATCTTTTACTTGTATTTCTACAAACTCATCACTACAATTTATAATTATTTCTATTTTTCCTTTGTGCTTATTAAATTTTATTGAATTAGATATTAAATTGAGTATTATTCTTTCCATTTTATCTAAATCAAATGCTACTATATTTTCTTCTACATTTGTATCAAATATCATTTCAATTCCATTTTGATTTGCAAAGTCTATTACTGAATCAAAAATATTTTCAATGTAATTTACTATATCATGATTTACAGGTTTATACTCTAAACTTCCAACACCTAATTTAGTTGAATCTATTAAGTTATTCACTAGCTTTAATAATCTAAATCCATTTTGATTTATAATATCTATATATTTAGAGTACCCATGATTACTACACTCGATATCTGTGCAAGTTCTACATCTCTCTAACTTTTTATTTAAAAGTTGTATAGCACTAAATATTAAATTAAGTGGTGTTCTAAATTCATGAGTAAGATTTGCAAAAAACTCCATTCTAAGTCCTTCAAATTCCATTTCAGATTCTTTTCTATGTGAAATATCTCTTGAAATACCTAATATGCCACCAATCATACCATTCTTATCAACAAAAGGTACTTTTACAGTTTCCATATATACTTTCTTTCCATCAGTTAATATGGTTACGCCTTCTGATATAATCTTTTTTCTTGTATTATAAATATTTTCATCTTCTTCAATATACCTAAAAGGTGAATAATTACTAATTAACGACAACTCAAGTTCTGTTTTTCCTAATATTTCATCCTTACTCAATCCATTTGATTTTGCAAAAGCTTCATTACAATATCTAAATACTCCATTAAAATCTTTAAAAAATATATGATCTGGAATATTATCTCCTATAAGTTCTAACATTTTTTTTTGCGAAAATACTTCTACTTTAGATGTATTCATTTCCGTTACATCTATACAAAATCCAAGTGTACCTATTACATTTTCATTATCATCACATACAGGATATAACGATCCATCATAGCATTTATCATTTACAAATGTCAAAGTAGATATATAGTCTAATTCTTTATTTATTATTTTATTGTCATCTTTATAAAAATTTTCTGCAATTTCTTTAGGGAAAATATCAAAATCATTTTTACCTATCATATTGTTATATTTTACATCTGGATATTTTTCATAATTAACATTTGTAGCTATGTATCTACCTTTATTGTCCTTTATCCACATTGAGCAATTTGTTTTATCTAATATTTTACTTATATATTTATCAAATTCATATGCTTTTGTTAACCATACTACAAATATATCATTGCAAATACTAATTATCTCTATGTCATAAAATTTATTTAAAATCGGTATATACTTTTTTAGATTATAAGTTTTATCTTCCTTTATTTTTTTGTAGACTAAATCTATATTTTTATCTCTTTTTATATTAAATACATCTAATATATCTTTACCTATAATATCTGCTTCACTTATTAGTTCTTTAGTTTTATTGTTTATACCTAATACTTCAAATATTTCAGTTGCTTTACTTTTATCAATTTTAAATTTTCCCCATAGTCCAATAATTGGGGTACTTTCAAATACCTTTATATAGTCTATTATATTCAAAATATTTCGCCCCCTATACATTTTTTTACAAGATTTAACATCTTATCTTATTTTATCATATAAATCATTACTTTCAATGTTTGGCAAAATATAATAGTTTTTTTCGTATGATAAATTTTTACATATTTAAAAGTACTAATTTATTTTAAAGTAGTTATTTAATTTCTAATATATTTTTAATTTTATAATATATATATTATAGTCATAATATCTGATATTTTATTACAATCTTGTAATCGCATTCCACTTAAAAATAATTTATAGTATACTATATTAGGGTTAATCCTAATGAAGCAGTAGTTTTAGAAGTTAATAATGCAGAAGAAAGAAAATACTTACAATGTATTGCTAGTAAACAACAACTTGGTAAAATAGCTAATCTTACACAGCTAACAAGTTCAATGATTTCAACTACTTTATCAACTGCTGTAATACTAGTTGCTGCACCTTTCCCTGTTTCTAGAACTGGTATCTGCATATAAAATTTATAGAAATCAAATGTACAATGTAGTTATTTATAGTAAGATATAGTCAAAAGGTGATTATATGAAAAATATAGTATTAGTAGGTGGAGGAGGGCATTGTAGTA
>JAVXLU010000046.1:0-15370 GCA_036646635.1 Romboutsia sp. | reverse complement strand
ATATGGTTATAAAAAATCCTGTTGCATCAAAAATAGCATTTGGAGAAAATCCAAAATCTTGTTATGGTAGAGATGAAAAAATGCCTCAAACTAGAATGGCAATAGCATCCCTTTTAAGAGAAAATTTAAAAAAAGCAGAAGAGTATTTAGAAGAAATAGAGTTATACATGGAACATGAGGACCATGATAAACCGGAATATGATATAAGAATGGAAAGTTTAATACCTGTATTAAAAGGAGAAATACCTTTTAAAGTTCATGCACATAGAGCAGATGATATGTTTACAGCAATAAGAATTGCTAAAGAATTTGATATTAAGATTACATTAGACCATTGTACAGAAGGGCATCTTATAGCACAAGATTTATTAGAAGAAGGATATCCAGTAATAGTTGGGCCATCTTTATCAGAAAGATCTAAAATAGAATTAAGAAATTTAACATTTGCAACAGCTGGAATACTTTCGAATACAGGCATTAATGTATCTTTAACAACAGATCATCCAGTTATACCTGTTCAATATCTACCAATATGTGCAGGAATAGCAGTTAAGCATGGCATGAAGCAAGAAAAAGCTATAGAAGCTATGACTATCAATCCAGCTAAAACTTTAGGGATAGATGATAAAGTAGGATCAATAGAAGTTGGAAAAGATGCAGATATAGTTATATGGGATGGATCACCACTTGAAATTCAAAGTAATGTTTTATTTACTATAATAAATGGAAAAATAGTTTATAAAAGATAAATATCATAATTTTAAAATAATCTAAGTACCTAGAAAGATATTTTTAGGTACTTTTAAATATTTAAGAAATTAAACCTATATTTTTATGGATAATTTTACAGAGTTTAATAGAGATGATATAAATGAAATAACCTAAGAGTTATCATTATATTTGTCATTTACACAACATATCTATATGTGTAATAGTGTTTTTATTTAAAAGATGTTTAAAGTATTAATTATTAGGTATATATATAGTATCTTTAAAAGAGTATATTAAATACACTTTAAAAAATTGGAGGAATTAATTATGTTAAGTCAAAAAACAATAGATATAGTAAAGAGTACAGTTCCAGCATTAAAAGAACATGGAGTAGAAATAACAACAGTTTTTTATAAAACAATGTTTAAAAACAATCCAGAGGTAAAGGGAATGTTTAATATGGAGAATCAAGAATCAGGATCCCAACCAAAAGCATTAGCAATGACAGTATTAGCTGCGGCTCAAAATATAGATAACTTAGAAGTATTATTACCTGTGGTAAAGAAAATAGGTCAAGTTCATGTTAATACTAATGTAAAACCAGAACATTACCCAATAGTTGGAAAAAACTTATTATTAGCAATAAAAGAAGTTTTAGGCGATGCTGCAACAGATGAAGTATTAGCAGCTTGGGGAGAAGCATACGGAGTTATAGCTCAAGTATTTATAGATGTGGAAAAAGAAATATATAATGCATAATAATTAAATAAGTAAATAAAAATACTATCTAAATACAATCGATAGTATTTTTATTTATGACTATTTTATATAAATTTAATGCATTTAAATTATATACTGATATGTTAATATCTAAACATTAGATATTAACATATCAGTATATAAAGGCGTATTATATATAAACATTTATATTAAATAGGAGGAATATATGGATAATATAAAAAAAATAATATTTATTATCATAGGATTAGTAGCACTTATACTTGGTTTAATAGGTGTGATAATCCCAATACTACCTACAACACCATTTTTATTATTAGCATCTTTTTGCTTTGTTAGAGGATCAGATAAATTTGATAAATGGTTTAAATCTAGTAAAATATATAAAAATTATTTAGAAGATTTTGATAAAAATAAGTCTATGACATTAAAACAAAAAATTTCTATATTAGGATTTGCAGATATGATGATTGCTTTTCCATTGGTAATTTTAGATAGTTTATGTGTTAAACTATTTTTAATATTAGTTGTTATATTCAAATACTATTATTTTATATTTAAAATTAAAACTATAAAAGCGATAATATAAAACAATAATACAGTTATAGGAGGTACAAATGGGACATAAATTAAGCTCGACAATTTTTATGATTATAGTAATTGGATTGTTACTAAGTAAAACAAAGCTTAAATCTAAAATAAATTTTATTAAGTTACATAAAATTATCGGAAGTATGTTTATAATATATATGATAATTTATAGTGTAGTAGATTATATTATAGATGAAAATTCATTTATACTATTATTAATACCAAGTTTAATAGGAATTTATTATACTGGTATTAATAAGTATAAGATAGAATTCAAATATTTACATTCATTATGTGTTGCTCTATTTTTAATAATATTACTTAGTCATGTATTAGTTTAATGATATATCAGAACCTACTTGGGTTCTATTTTTTTATATATAAGCAATTTAGATTACTAAAAAATTGATGGTTTAGAAAATTGGATAGCATAAACTATATTATATTAGAAAAAAAGTAAATAATAATAAAGAAGGATATAATTAAAAAGAAATAAAAACTTTATAATAATACATGGTTATAATATAATAATATCTAGTTGATAATTATATTTACAGTTTAAATATTAGTTATAAATTACAATGGAGATGAAAATATGGTTAATATATATTTAGAGAATGAAAATAAAACACAAGAAATTGGATATAAATTAGGAGCATTGTTACAACCGGGAAGTGTAATATGTTTAATTGGGGACTTAGGAGCAGGAAAAACCACTATGACTCAAAGTTTAGCTAAGGCTTTAGAAGTTGATGATTATATAACTAGTCCAACATTTACAATAGTAAATGAATATGAAGGTAAAATTCCTTTATATCATTTTGATGTATATAGAATAGGTTATAGTGATGAAATGTATGATATTGGATATGATGAGTATATAAATGGAGAAGGAGTATGTATAATTGAATGGGCAAATTTAATAGATGATATACTTCCGGATGAATATTTACATATAGAGTTAAGATATAAAGATATGGCGAGAGAAATGATATTAAATCCAATTGGAAAAAAATATGAAAAAATAGTTGAGGAGATGACAAAATAATGAAAGTATTAGGAATAGATACATCTTCAATGGCTACAAGTATTTGCGTTATAGAAGATAATAAACTAATTTGTGAGTATACAATAAATACTAAAAAAACTCACTCTCAAAAACTTATGCCTATGATAGAGAATATGCTTAAAATAAGTGATATAAATATAAATGAAATAGATATTATAGCGATATGT
Source organism: Romboutsia sp. (assembly GCA_036646635.1). GTDB lineage: Bacteria > Bacillota > Clostridia > Peptostreptococcales > Peptostreptococcaceae > Faecalimicrobium. The sequence goes on along the minus strand of JAVXLU010000046.1, from coordinate 12,094 downwards.
GAAGGTCCAGGTTCATTTACTGGTTTAAGAATAGGAATGGCTACTGCAAAAGCAATAGCCCATGTAAATAAATTATCAATAATAGGTATTAATTCAGTAGAGTTATTAGCAGGAAATATGAATTCATGTGATAAAAAGATATGTTCAATATTAGATGCACAAAGAACTCAAGTTTACATGGGACAATATAAATTTGAAGATGATAAATTAGTTCAATTAAAAAGTGTAGATGTAGTGGAGATTGATAATTTGATAGAAGAATTATCAAGTAGTAATGAGGAATGGATATTAGTTGGAGAAGCTGTTTATAAATATACAGATAAAATTAAGGATATAAAAAATATCCATATACCAGCACCTTCTCATAATGTAACTAAAGCTAGTAGTTTATGTTCAATAGCTATGAATAAATATAATGAAGGTATAGATGTTTACGATTGTTACAATATAAATCCTATATATATTAGAAAATCTCAAGCAGAAGTTCAATATGACGAAAAAATGAAGAGGATAAATGATGGAAAATAATTTAATTATAGAAGCAATGACATCAAAAAACATTGATGGAGTATTTGAAGTTGAAAAAAATTGTTTTGAACATTATTGGTCTAAAGATGCTTTTAAAAAAGAACTTAGTAATGATATAGCAAGATATCTTGTAGCAAAAATTAATGGAAAAGTAGTTGGTTATGTTGGAATATGGTTTGTTCTTGATGAAGGACAAATAACTAATGTAGCTGTTCATAGTGATTATAGAGGTCAAAAAATAGCCGATAAATTAGTAAAGAGATTAGTAGAATTATGCAAAGAAAATAGTATAGTAGCAATGACTCTAGAAGTAAGAGTTTCTAATATTATAGCTCAAAATTTATATAAGAAATATGGATTTAAAATGGCTGGGATTAGAAAAGAATATTATAGTGACAATAAGGAAGATGCTATTATAATGTGGAATGACATAAAGGCGGTGTAAAAATGAAAGATATAATAACATTAGCTGTAGAAAGTAGTTGCGATGAGACTGCTGTTGCAGTTATAAAAAATGGTAGAGAAGTACTATCAAATATAATTAATACTCAAATAGAGCTACATAAAAAGTTTGGTGGAGTAGTACCTGAAGTAGCTTCAAGAAAACATATAGAAAATATAGATGTAGTATTACAAGAAGCTTTGGATGAAGCTAATCTAACATTAGGTGATATAGATCATATTGCAGTAACTTATGGACCTGGATTAGCAGGAGCATTATTAGTTGGATTATCTCATGCTAAAGCACTTGCTTTCACCTTAGACAAGCCTCTAGTGGGTGTTAATCATATAGAAGGTCATGTTAGTGCAAACTATATAGAGCATAAAGATTTAAAACCACCATTTATAACGTTAATAGTATCTGGAGGTCATACTCATTTAGTTGAAGTTAAAGATTATGGAGAGTATGAAATACTAGGAAGAACTAGAGATGATGCATCTGGAGAAGCTTTTGATAAAATAGCTAGAGCTATGGGATTAGGATATCCAGGTGGACCAATTATAGATAGATTAGCAAAGCAGGGGAATAAGAAAGCTATAAATTTCCCAAGAGCTTACATTGATGAAGGATATGATTTTAGTTTTAGTGGATTAAAATCATCTGTTTTAAATTATTTAAATGCTAAAAAAATGAAGAATGAAGAAATAGTTGTTGAAGATGTTGCAGCATCATTCCAAGAGGCAGCAGTTGAAGTATTAGCTAAAAAAGCTATAAAAGCAGCTCTAGAAAAAGGATATAATATAGTTACTTTAGCAGGTGGAGTAGCATCAAATTCAGCACTTAGAGAAAAAATAACGAAATTAGGAAAAGAAAAGAATATATCAATAAAATATCCTTCGTTAGTATTATGTACAGATAATGCTGCTATGATAGGTTGTGCAGGATACTATGAATTTATTAAAGGAAATACTCATGATATGAGTTTAAATGCAGTTCCAAACTTAAAAATAGGACAAAGATAAAATCTTAAACTTATAGATTGATAAAAAATCCAGGTATATATACCTGGATTTTTTATCAATCTATTTCTTTTACTATATTAGTTGCCCATTTTTTAGATAAGGCTCTTGGTATACCGAATATAAATTTAACTATTTCTTCACTATAAGTAAGTAGTACTAAAACATATATTGGAGCTCCTTTTAAAGCAGCCATAAATGTTAATGGAATTGATACTAACCACATACATCCTAATTCTAAGAATAATGCATATTTAGTATCTCCACCACTTCTTAATACACCTATAATAAGTAATACATTAAATGATTTGAGTGCCATAAGTATTCCCATGATAAAAAATATCTTAGTTATATCTGGAACAAGATTATCGGATACTGTGAATATTTTTAATAATAAAGGGATATTTAAGATTAAAAGTCCACCAAATACCAATCCCGCTAAAAATACTAATACAGAGAATTTTTTAGCATAAGTTATAGCTCTATCTATATGGTCTGCTCCTAATTCATTTCCAAGCATTATTGATGCACCATTTGCTATACAAACTGCTGTCATTATGAAGAAGTTACCTGTACTAGTAGCTATTTGACTTGCAGCTATTGCAGAAGTTCCAGCCTTTGAATAAGCTACTGAATATAAAACTGTTCCTACTGCCCATAATGAATCATTTAAAAATATTGGTAAGCTCTTAGCTAACAATGAATTTACAAACTCAGAATTAATATTTTTTAAGTCTTTTATTCCAAATCTTAATATATAGTCTTTTTTTACAACATATACATATCCAATTATTAAAACTAACTCTACAATTCTTGCAATAACAGTTGCAAGTGCAGCGCCTTTAACACCTAAAGCAGGAAGACCTAAATTACCAAATATAAGTCCATAATTTAGTATTATATTTATTACTAAAGCGATAGCACTACAAAACATACCTAATTTAGGATTTCTAACACCTCTTGAGCCCATACTAAATACAGTACTAATTGCTATAAGTGGATAACAATATATTACTATAGAAAAATATTCAATACATTGTCTAACAACTTCAGCGTCGTAAGAAAAAATATTTATTATCTTAGTTGGGATTGCTAATGCTGGTATGAAAAATAATAAGCTAAGAATAAAAGCTAAGATTGAGCTAAATCCAGTTACCTTTTTTATATTAGTAACATCATTTTTTCCGAAGAATTGAGATATAAAAACTCCAGCTCCACCAGTAATTCCAGCTAATGACATATTAAATAAAAAGAAAAATTGATTTGCTACACCTATTGATGCAACTGAAGTTTCACCTAAACTACTTATCATAACAGTATCAATTACGTTAACAGAAGTAGATATAAGGTTTTGGATAATAATAGGTATACATAAAGATATAAGAATTTTGTAAAACCTTTTATTATCATCATTTAAAGAAAATATTCCCTGCAAAAAATCACCTCTTTGTATAAAAATTTTATGATATAAATGATAACACAATCTTTTAAATATGTAACTAGATAAAAATTAAATCAAATTTACTATAAAGAACTTGCTAGTAAGTATATAAGTTTAAAAAGAACAAGAAAAAATATTTTATATTTTAATATACAAATTGAGCATGAACATTAAAATTAACTGTCGTTATAACTAAAAAAAGAAGCCAAAAACTGGCTTCTACATAAGTTCTTCCCATTCGTCATAAAGATAAGATAATTTATTTTCAAGATGATTTTTTTCTTGACTAACATCTTTAGCTTTATCAGGATTAGAATAAACATCCTCTTGGCATAACAGTACATCAAGTTCTTCTATTTTAATTTCAACTTCTTGAATCTCTTTTTCTAACTGTTGTATTTTATGTTTATTTTTCTTTTCTGCATCACGATGTTCTTTTTCTTTACGTTTTTCATCTTTTATTTGAGTTTTAGTTTTTTCTTCTTTAACTTCAACTACACTCATTTCTTGAACTTGTTTTTTCTTTTCTATATAGTAGTCATAGTTTCCAAGATACTCAGTAATTCCATCATTGTCTAATACTAAAACTTTATCTACAACGGTATTAAGGAAATATCTATCATGCGAGATAGTAAAAATTGTTCCATTATATCCAAATAAAGCTTCTTCAAGTACTTCCTTAGAGTCAATATCTAAGTGGTTAGTAGGTTCATCTAATAGTAATAAGTTAGCATTTGAAAGTATTAATTTAAGTATAGCGACTCTTGCTCTTTCTCCACCGCTTAAAGTAGATATTTTTTTAAATACTTCATCACCTTCAAATAAAAATGCTCCTAACATACTTCTAAGTACAGTTTGAGTTAAATGAGTATTATTTTCCCAAATTTCATCAATAATAGTATTGTCTAAATTAAGAGTTTTTTGTTCTTGATGGAAGTAAGATACGTGTACATTTGTACCAAATTTAATATCACCAGACAAAGGAATTAATTCATTCATAATTATTTTAAATAAAGTTGATTTTCCTATACCATTAGCACCTATAAGGGCTACTTTTTCACCACGATATATGTCTAAGTCTAAATCTTGGAATAAGATTCTCTCTCCATAACCCATACATATATCTCTTATTTGAAGTACATCATTACCACTAATTACAGAGGGATTGAATTCTATTTTAGCTTTTTTCCTTTCACTATCAGGTTTATCTAAAACATCAACTTTAGCAAGAGCTTTTTCTTTACTCCTAGCTCTTTTTAAATGTTTTTCCCTACCGTAGGCTTTTAATCTTTCAATTGATTCTTCTTGTTTCTTTAAATCTTTTTGTTGGTCCTCAAATTTTTTCTTTTCGAGCTCTTTTTCTATAGCAGATAATTTTATAAAATCAGAGTAATTTCCATTATAAGATTTTAATTTTTTATTATGTATTTCAAAAACTCTATTGACTACTTGGTCTAAGAAATATCTATCATGAGAAATTAAAATAACAGTTCCTTTATACTGTTTTAAGAAAACTTCTAACCATTCAATTGCATCTGAATCTAAATGATTAGTAGGCTCATCTAGTAAAAGAAGGGTAGGTTTTCTTAGAAGAAGTTTCCCTAAAAGTATTCTAGTCTTTTCTCCACCAGAAAGTATGCTAATAGGCTTGTCCATATCAGAATCGCTAAAGCCTAAACCTTTTAAAACTCCTTTAGCTTCAGATTTATATCCATAGCCATTCATATCATTAAATAACTCTAACTTATGCGAGTATTCATTCATAATTTTTTCAAGCTTAGAAGAATTTTGATTAACACTTTCTTCGGCTATCTTTAATTCTAAGTTTCTTAAGTGATTTTCCATATCTATTAAATCTTTAAATACTTCTAAAACTTCCTCAAAAATATTATTTTCAGAATGGAAATTAGTATTTTGTTCTAAATATCCTATCTCACAATCTTTAGAAGTATATATATCACCATTATCATATCCATAAAGACCTGATATAATCTTAAATAAGGTAGTTTTTCCAGTACCATTTACTCCGATTATACCGATTTTATCATTCTCATTTACAGTAAAACTTATATTCTCTAAGATAGAATCTATTCCAAAACTTTTATTTAAGTTGTTACACGACAAAACAATCATAAATTTATACCTCCTTGAACTACCTAAAATTATAATGTTTTGATATAATATAATCAAGGATATTGCATTATGTTTTGAAAAATGCAGTAAAATAACATGGGATGATTAAAAAATAAATAATCTTGGAGGTGAAAAAATGGCTACTAAAAATATATCAATGGCAGTAATAAGAAGATTACCAAAATATCATAGATATCTAGGTGATTTATTAGATAAAGATATACAAAGAATATCATCAAAAGAATTAAGTGAAATTATTGGTTTTACAGCATCTCAAATTAGACAAGACTTAAATAACTTCGGCGGGTTTGGTCAACAAGGCTATGGGTATAATGTAGAGGCACTTTACAATGAAATAGGGAAAATACTAGGATTAGACAAAAGATATAATGCAATTCTTATAGGAGCAGGTAACTTAGGTCAAGCTATAGCTAATTATGCTGGATTTAGAAAAGCTGGATTCGAAATAAAAGCTTTATTTGATGCAAATCCAAAAATGATGGGATTGAAAATAAGAGAATTTGAAATATTAGATTCTGAAAATATTGAAGAATTTGCAAAAGAAAATAGTATAGATATAGCAATACTATGTATACCTAAAAATGGATCACAAGAACTAGTAAACAGATTAGTAAGTGTCGGTATAAAAGGTATTTGGAATTTTGCACCAATAGACTTACAAGTTCCGAAAGAGGTTGTTGTTGAAAATGTAAACTTAACAGAAAGTTTGTTTACATTATCATACTTAATGAAAGAAAGCGAATAAAAAAAGCTATCATAGTAGAAATCTACTGTGATAGCCTTTTTTAGTATTATTCTGGTTGAGGAGCATCAACAGGACAAACTCCTGCACAAGCACCACATTCGATACAAGATTCTGCACCTATAACGTATTTGTCATCTCCTGCAGATATGCATTCAACTGGACATTCAGCTTCACAAGCACCACAGCTTATGCAAGCATCATTTATTATGTAAGCCATATTAAAATCCTCCTTTTATATACAAGTCTTATTCAGTAATAATTATAACAAAACTTAAACTATATAACAATTAAATTAATTCTACAATAAATTCTAAATTTGATATTTATTTAACTTAAAAAAGGACATTTGTTTATCTATATCTAATTAAAATATAGAATTTGATTTTGAAAAATATAATAAAATGTAGAAATAATAAAATTAAATAGAGTATAGAATACACTAATTCTAAGGTTTAAAAAATAAAAAATAAAAAAATAAAAAATAAAAAACTTATTATAAATGTTTAATAAATGGTAATTAGTGGTATAGATTAAGTTAAAGTTAGTTAAAAAATAATCAAAATACTCACTACATAATATCAAATAATTATAAATTAATTTCTAATTTTTAAAATTCAAAATTAAATATTAAAATTCAGGGGGGAATTTAAAATGTCTTGTAATACTTGTAGAATGTGTGGAAGTGCAGATAAGAGATTAGAAAGTTTTGTTGCATCGAAAGATGTTGAAACGGCATTTCATAGAACGGAGAATCAAAAACTTAAATGTGGATTTGGACTTCAAGGTGTATGTTGTAGATTATGTGCAAATGGTCCGTGTAGAGTAACACCAACTTCACCAAAAGGTATTTGTGGAGCAGATGCAGATACAATTGTAGCTAGAAATTTTTTAAGGTCAGTTGCTTCGGGTTCAGCATGTTATTTACATGTTGTTGAAAATACAGCAAGAAATTTAAAATATTTAGGAGAAAGTAAAGGGATTATAAAAGGGGAGAAAGCATTAAATAATTTAATAGAAATGTTTGGAATAGAAGAGATTGATAATCATGAAAAATGTATAAAAGTAGCTGATATGGTTATAAAAGATTTATATAAATCAAGAGATGATAAGATGGAACTTGTAGAAAAAATAGCGTATGGACCAAGGATTAAGAAGTGGAAAGAACTAGGTATAATGCCTGGTGGAGCAAAAGCAGAAGTATTTGATGCAATAGTTAAGTCTTCAACAAACTTAAATAGTGATCCAGTAGATATGTTAGTTAATTGTTTGAATTTAGGCATATCAACAGGATTATATGGTCTTACATTAACAAATCTTTTAAATGATGTTATGTTAGGAGAACCAGTTATAAGAATGGCTCCAGTAGGATTTAATGTAATAGATAAAGATTATATAAACATAATGATAACAGGACATCAACACTCGACATTTTCACACTTCCAAGATAAATTAAAGGATAAAGAAACAGTACAATTAGCAAAAGAAGCAGGTGCGAAAGGATTTAAGCTAGTAGGATGTACTTGTGTTGGTCAAGATTTACAATTAAGAGGAGAACATTATCAAGAAATTTTTGCAGGGCATGCAGGAAATAACTTCACAAGTGAAGTTGTTTTATCGACAGGTGCAATAGATATGGTAGTGTCTGAATTTAACTGCACAATACCAGGACTTGAGCCAATAGCAGATAAATATAAAGTTAAAATGGTGTGCTTAGATGATGTAGCTAAAAAAGTTAATGCAGAATATATAGCATTTGATAGAGAAAAAATAGAGTCTATAAGTGAACAATTAGTAAATAAAGCTTTAGACTCATACAAAGAAAGAAGAAGTATAGTAGAAATAGATATACCAAGTGACCATGGATATGAAAAATCTTTAACAGGTGTAAGTGAAAAGAATTTAAAAGCATTCTTAGGAGATTCATGGAAACCGTTAATAAATTTAATAGCAGAAGGTAAAATCAAAGGTATAGCAGCTGTAGTTGGATGTTCAAATATGACAGCAGGAGGACATGATGTAACAACAGTTGAGTTAACTAAAGAATTAATTAAAAAAGATATACTAGTTTTATCAGCAGGATGTTCAACAGGAGGGTTAGAAAATGTAGGACTTATGTCTCCTGGGTCAGAAGAATTGGCAGGAGAAAGTTTGAAAGAAGTTTGTAAATCATTAGGAATACCTCCAGTGTTAAATTTTGGACCTTGCTTAGCAATAGGAAGACTTGAAATAGTAGCAACAGAGTTAGCAGCAGAATTAGGTATAGATTTACCAGAGTTACCTCTTGTACTATCAGCACCACAATGGTTAGAAGAGCAAGCATTAGCTGATGGAGCATTTGGATTAGCATTAGGTTTACCGCTTCATTTAGCTCTACCTCCATTTATAACAGGTGGGAAATTAGTAACAGAAGTATTGACACAAACATTAAAGGATTTAACAGGCGGTCACATTATCGTGAATCCGGATCCAATATCTTCAGCAAATCAATTGGAAGAAATTATTATAGAGAGAAGACAAAAACTGGGATTAAAGGAAGTGGAATGTTATGCATAGAATTTTGATAAATAAGGAACTATGTACTGGATGTAAGAATTGTGTAATAGCTTGTATGTTAAAACATAGTGATAACAGTAATGTATATACTCTTGATTTACAAAATATTGATAATGATAGCAGAGGTCATATTGAATTAGATAAAGAAAATAGACCAGTTCCTATAATTTGTAGACATTGTGATGAACCAGAGTGTGCATTAACTTGTATGAGTGGTGCAATGGTAAAAGATAAAAAAACTGGAATAGTATCATATGATGAAAAAAGATGTGGTTCATGCTATATGTGTATAATGTCATGTCCATATGGAGTATTAAAGCCAGATGACAGAAGTAAGCAAATAATATTAAAATGTGATCTATGTAAAAATGAAAAATTTCCAAAGTGTGTGTCAAATTGTCCTAGTGGCGCAATAGAAGTACAAAAGGAGGTATTATCATGTTAAGTACAATTGAAAATTATGTTATATTAGGAGCTAGTGCAGCTGGAATAAATGCAGCTAAAACTTTGAAAAAATTAAATCCAAACTGTAATATAGTGATTATATCTAAAGATGATAAAACCTACTCTCGCTGTATGTTACATCATGTTATATCAAATCATAAAACAGTAGAGGAAATTGATTTTGTAGAAAAAGACTTTATAAAAGATAATTATATAAATTGGATAAAAAATAAATCTGTAAAATCAATAGATTTTAATTTGAAAATAGTAGAATTAGATGATATAAATATAGAATATGATAAATTATTAATAGCAACGGGTGCATCAGCATTTATACCACCAATAAAAAAATTAAAAAACGGGAAATATGTATATCCATTAAGAGATATTGATGATGTATATAAGATAAAAGAAAAAGCTAAAAACTCTAAAAAAGCAGTAGTAATAGGGGCGGGATTAGTAGGAATAGATGCACTTAATGGTCTTATGAATTATGAAAATTTAGAAGTATCATTAGTCAATACATCTAAATATATACTAGATAAACAATTAGATGAATACTCAGCTATGAGTTATGAAAAGAAGTTTATAGAAAATGGGGCTAATATATATAATGGATTAGGCATTAGAGAAATTATTTTAAATGAAAATAATGATGTATTAGGATTAGAACTAGAAAATGGAAACATAATAGAGTGCGATATGATTGTAGTAGCAACAGGAGTTAGACCGAATGCTAATTTTATAGATACTACAAAAATAGAGTATGATAGAGGTATAGTAATAAATAAAAAATGTGAAACATCACAAAGTGATGTTTATGCAGCAGGTGATGTTGTAGGTAAAAATTCAATATGGCCATTGGCTGTAAAACAAGGAATTACAGCTGCATATAATATGCTAGGAGTGGAAAAAGAAATAAATGATAGCTTTTCACTGAAAAATAGTATGAATTTTATGGGTATAGCTACTGTATCTTTAGGTATGATTAATCCTATTGATGATAGCTATAATGTGGTTAGTAGACGTTGTAAAAGTTCATATAAAAAATTTATATATAAAAATGATATTATCTATGGAGCAATTGCACAAGGTGATATATCTTATATTGGAACACTTACTTATCTTATAAAAAATAAAATTGAAATTTTAGATTTAAAAAATAGAATATTTGATATAGGATATGCAGATTTTTTATCTCTTAAAGATAACGGAGAATTCTGTTATAATGTATAATAAATAAGGCTATAGATTTAATCTATAGCCTTATTTAAATACAATTAAGTTTAAAATAAATCTTCGTATGGAAGGAATTAATGATGGAAATATATGCATTAGTAGGTTCAAGTGGTACAGGTAAAAGTTATAAAGCACTAGAGGTAGCATATGAAAATGAAATTAAATACATCATAGACGATGGATTACTTATATATGAAAATAAGATAATAGCAGGTAGTTCAGCAAAACAAGAAAAGACAATAATGGAAGCTGTGAGAAGAGCTATTTTCAATAATAATATTCATAAAGAAACAGTTAAACAAAAGATAAAAGATGAAAATATAAATAAAATATTGGTTTTAGGAACTTCTAATAAAATGGTAAATAAAATAGTTGAAAAATTAGAGTTGGGGTCTATAAATAAATTTATAAATATAAAAGATATAAGTACAGATGAAGAAATAAATATAGCAAAAGAATGTAGAAAAAATGGTAAACACGTAATACCTGTTCCGACTATGGAAATTAAGCCAACATCAAGTGGATTAAGTATAAACTCATTAAAAAGAAAATTTTTAATGAGAAATAGTAAGATTGAACAAATAATAGAAAAAACTATAATAAGACCTGTATTTAGTTATAAGGGAAAATTTTTTATAACTCCAAATGTTATAGAACAGATTTTATTTAATGTAAATATAAACAATAGTATACATATAAAAATAAAAATAAATATAAATAATATTAAGGAAATAAAAGAAATTTATAATTTACAAAAAAAAATAAAATATAATGTAGAAAGAATGACTTCTATTAATGTAAAAAAAATAGATATTTACATTAATAAATTAAAGATAAAAGAAATGTCGAAAGTTAAAAAATAAATAGAAATTAAAATTAACCAAACTAAAATAAACTGTGATACAATCATCATGTAAGCTTAGGAAAATGATTTCTTAAGCTAAAAAATAGTATTTTTAGGGGGGCTTTAAAATGGCTGAAAAAACATTAAATGTTTTTGAAATTGCAAGATTACAAGTTAAAAATGCATGTGATAAATTACAGGCAGACCCAGCAGTTTATGAAATTTTAAAAAATCCAATGAGAGTTATGGAAGTATCATTCCCTGTTAAAATGGACGATGGAACTACTAAATCTTTTACAGGATATAGATCTCAACATAATAATGCTTGTGGACCGTTTAAAGGCGGAATAAGATTTCACCCAGCTGTATGTATGGATGAAGTAAAGGCATTATCAACTTGGATGACATTTAAGTGTTCTGTAGTAGGAATACCTTATGGTGGTGGAAAAGGTGGTATGGCTATAGATCCAAGAGATTACTCAGAAGCTGAACTAGAAAGAATATCAAGAGGATTTGCAAGAGCTATATCACCAATAATAGGTGAAAAAGAAGATATACCAGCTCCAGATGTTAACACAAATGGAAAGATAATGTCTTGGATGGTTGATGAGTATGCTCAAGTTACAGGTCAATTCCAGCCGGGAGTATATACAGGTAAACCGGTAGATTTTTATGGATCTTTAGC
>JAVXLU010000045.1:1188-15582 GCA_036646635.1 Romboutsia sp. | reverse complement strand
ATGTAAATATAAGAAGAATAAGAAATAAGATAGAAGATGATCCATCAAAACCTAAATATATACAAACTATATGGGGTTATGGATATTGCTTTAGAAAGGAAGAGTAGTAGTGCTACATTTTGAAGGCCTAAGAAAAAAGATAATTAAAAATTATTTTACAATAATTATCATAACTGTTACATTATTTGAAGGTTTATTTATATTTTATATTCAAAATTATTACTATGACTATGTAAGGCAAAGTTTAAATCATCTAGTTGAAAATACTAATAATAACTATAATACCCTTATAGCTATGGAAGGTAGTAGCTTTGAAAAAAAGGTAAATAACATAATTGAAAAAGAAAATTTAAGATATAAATCTAAATATGCAATTACAATAATAGATAAAAATAAAAATATGATTTTAGATAGATATGGTTTTAAAACTAATGAAAAAGTAAATGATGAAGATGTAGATAAGGCATTAAGAGATGTTAAAGATTTAGTACCGTACACCCATAGGCTTAGTGATACTAACGAACATGTTATGAGTATATCAGTACCACTTAAAACAAATAATATCATAGAAGGTGTTGTAAGATACACAGTATCACTTGATGATATAGATAGTGTTATATTTAGATTAGTTCTAGGATTGATATTAGCAGGAATATGTATTTTACTTATAGCAATTTCTTTAAGTCTTAGATTTGCAGAAGGTTTGATACAACCATTAATAGAATTAAAACAGTTTGCAAATGAATTAGCACATGGTAATTACAAAATAAAGATGAAAAATACAAATATAACTGATGATGAAATAGGAGATTTAGCTCAAACATTTGAGTACATGGCATCTGAAATTGATAAAAGTGAAAAATTAAAAGAAGAGTTTATATCATCTATATCACATGAACTTAGGACACCACTTACATCTATAAAAGGATGGAGTGAAACCTTAGGTTATGAAGGAATAGGAAAAGAAGAACTTGATTTAGGTCTAGGAATTATTCAAGATGAAACAGAAAGACTTATAAAATTAGTTGAAGAATTACTTGATTTTTCAAGACTATCATCAGATAGAATAAAATTACAAATAGATATCGTAGATATTTGTGCACTTACTAAAGGTGTAGCTAATCAACTTATAGTAAAGTCTAAGGAAAAAAATATAAAGTTAGAAGTTGATTTTGAAACTGAAAATATAGAAAATATACAGGGAGATAAAAATAGATTAAGACAGGTACTTATAAATTTAGTACAAAATTCTATTAAATTTACTCCAGATAGTGGATTTATAAAACTTATAGTAAGTCAAAATGAAGACTTTACGACTATGAAAGTAATAGACAATGGAGCAGGAATTGAAACTGAGAATTTAGATAAGGTATTGGACAAATTCTTTCAAGAAGATTATAATAAAGCAGGTAGTGGATTGGGACTAGCTATAAGTAATGAGATAGTCAAACTTCATGGTGGAAATATGAGCTTAGAAAGCGAAAAAGGTATAGGAACAGCAATAACTGTAAAAATAAAAAATAAATTGATTGAATCAATTTAGTTTATTATGAATAGTTAAACCTAGAAAGAGGAAAATATGAAAAATATAAAAATGACAATAAAGTATGATGGATCAAGATACAAAGGTTTTCAAAGATTACAAGATAATGATATGACAATCCAAGGAAAAATTGAATCAGTACTTAGTAAAATGACTGAAGAAACTATTGAAATAGTAGGTTCAGGAAGAACAGATTTAGGTGTTCATGCTTATGGACAAGTTGCAAACTTTAAAACAAATTCAGAAATGTCTATAAAGAAAATGGAAGCATACTTATATGAATATTTACCAGAAGATATAGTAGTTACACAATTAGAAGAGGTTGATGAAAGATTCCATAGTAGATATAATGCTAAATCTAAAGTATATCTATATAAAATATATAATAATAAAGTGCATGATCCATTTTTAAGAAAACATACTACTCATATAGTTAAAAGATTAGATTTAAACTTAATGAGAGAAGCTAGTAAGTATTTAGAGGGTGAACATGACTTTACTAGTTTTGCATCATCAAAGTCTAAGAAAAAATCAAATATTAGAAATATAGATTCGATATCAATACAAGAAAATGATAATGTAATAGAAATATATGTCGAAGGTGATGGATTCTTATATAACATGGTTAGAATAGTAGTAGGAGCATTATTAGAAGCAGGATTAAGAAAAAAATCTCCAGAAGACATAAAAGAAATGTTAGAAGCTAAGGATAGAACTCAAGCATCTGACACAGCACCAGCAAAAGGATTATACTTATATAAAGTAAAATATTAAATTTATAAAATTAAATAATTGACATTAATAACATTGTGAACTACTATTATTTACAAGATAAATTAACTAATTTAATAATTGAAATTCTATGAAAAAGATAGTAACTTAAATAGATTTAATAGAGAGCTAGGAATGGTGGAAGCCTAGTAAAGAAATTTAAGCGAAGAGAGCTTTGGAGAAGATTGTTTGAAACTAAGTAAAACAATAGGTAAGTCTCGCCTTAAGAGAAAGAGTGGATAAGTTTATCTTATCAATTAGAGTGGTACCACGGTGAAAATCGCCTCTTAGTATATTTATACTAAGAGGCGATTTTTTATTTGTATAAGCTATCTAAAAATTCATTAAAGTACAAAAAAAATTAAATTAGAAAATAAATTTTATAAATAAAATAGGAGGTAAATGTTATGAAAGAAAAAGTTATATTAGCATATTCTGGAGGTCTTGATACATCAATTATAATACCATGGCTAAAAGAAAATTATGATATAGATGTAATTGCAGTATGTGCAAATGTTGGGCAAGATGAAAATATGGATGAAGTATATAAAAAAGCACTAAAAAGTGGTGCAAGTAAAGTTTATGTAGATGATATAAGTGAAGAGTTTGTAACAGAAACTATTTTTAAAGCGATAAAAGCTGAAGCAAAATATGAAGGGAAATATTTACTCGGAACATCTTTAGCTAGACCAATAATTGCTAAAAAATTAGTAGAGGTAGCTCATAGTGAAAATGCAAAATACATTTGTCATGGATGTACAGGCAAGGGAAATGACCAAGTTAGATTCGAAGCTTCTATTGCTGCACTTGACCCAAGTATAAAAATAATAGCTCCTTGGAGATTATGGAATATAAAATCAAGAGAAGATGCAATAGAATATGCTAATAAAAATAATATACCTATAGCGGTAAGTAAAGAAAAAATTTATTCTGTAGATGAAAATATTTGGCATATATCAACAGAAGGTGGAGATATAGAATATTTAGAAAATGAACATCAAAATCATATTTATAAAAAATGTTGTTCAATAGAAGATGCATCAGATGAAGCTGAATATGTAGAAATATACTTTGAAAAAGGAATTCCTAAGATGGTAAACGGATTAAAACTACTACCTGTAGATATAATAAAGACTTTAAATAATATAGGCGCAAAGCATGGCATAGGGGTTATTGATATAGTTGAAAATCGATTAGTAGGTATGAAATCAAGAGGAATATATGAAACTCCAGGAGGTACGATACTTTATGAAGCACATAATATATTAGAAAGTGCTACCCTAGACAAAGAAACTCTACACTTTAAACAGTTAGTATCGCTAAAATATGGAGAACTTATTTACAATGGATTATGGTTTACAAAAGTAAGAGAAGCTATTGATGCATTTGTAGAAACAACACAAGATAATGTATGTGGTAGTGTTAGAATTAAACTTTATAAAGGTTGTTTAAAACCAGCTGGGATATTTACAGAAAATGCATTATATCAACAGTCAATATCTTCATTTGGAGAGAGTGAACTTTATAATCATGAAGATGCACAAGGATTTATAAATTTATTTACACTTCCCCTTAAAATAAAAGCAATGAAAGCAAATAGCAAAATAGATAAATGTATATTATATGATGAAGTAGCAGTAGAAAAAAGTATTTGATTGTATAAAAATTAGGCTTGTATTAGCCTAATTTTTATGAATTTAGATATTATAAAATATGATTTAAATCACATTTTTCACCTTCTAAAATATTTTCTAATGTTATTTTTATTATTTCTATATTTTCTAGTGATTTGGATTTATCTTCAATATCTATACTTTTATATAAAATATTAAAATGTAAACATACTAAATCAAAAGATTCATGATTTAATAATTTATACCAAATAGATTTTTTCTCATGCCAAGATTTAATTGTACTTTCTAACTCTATTTTGGCGTTATCCCAATTGTTTTCTTCTATATAATTTTCAATTATAGATATGTCCTCTTTATACTTATAGGTAAATTTATTTATGCCATTTGTAACATAAAATCCAAACATTATAAATATAATAGTCCATAGTAAAACATAAATAAAAGATTTCATTTAATCACCTCAACTTAGTTGCTATCTTTTCTTTGAATAAATATTTTATCAGATTCATCTAATATGCAAACAAGAACGTCTTTAGGATTATTGATAGTATTAGATTTCAAAATGTCTAAAAGCCAATTTCTATCTTTATTTATACTTTTAAGACTATTAGTTATTATTTTACCATCTATGATTAAGGATATGGGCAAATGCTTAAAACTCCTTGAAGAACTTGATTCATATTTAGGAGATGGTACTACACTTAAATTTCCATCAGTTTCTAATATTGCATATTGAACATCTTTAATATTAAAAAAACCTTGAACCCTAAGTTGTTCAAAAATTTCATCAATAGTTATTCTTTCTTTTTTTAAAGATTTATAATCTATTTCACCTTTATTAATTAAAATTGAAGGTTTACCAGATAAAAATGAGCTAAGTTTTCTACTTTTTAAACATAAGTAAGAAATCAAAGTTTGCATAAAAACAAGACCTGTTATAGATGATATTCCATATAGTATAGGAATATTGTTATTTTCCATGGGAATAGATGCAACTTCTGCTAGTAAAAAAGTTATGACTAAGTCAAAGGAATTCATCTCAGCAATTTCACCTTTTCCCATGACTCTAAGTGCTATTAATACTGAAATATACAATATAATGCTTCTTATTAAAACTATAATCATATTAGTTCCTCTTTCGAAATTATATAATATATTATTATTTCCAAGATACAAATATTGATACTTAAAACTTAGGATAATATCTTTTAAATTGTGTACGAATTTGATATAATAATTTTTAAATGAAATCTAAAATAATGTAGAAAAACCGAAACTAAATTTTATATATATGTACTTATAAGGTTTAATACTCAAGGGGGAGATATTATGAGCAAAAGAAAGCAAGTTCAAGTTCCTATAGAAAAAATACAAGAACAAGATAGATATATAGAGGCATTAGCAGAGGTAAATAGCAGATTTTGTGCGGTACACGAAACTAAGCCAAAATATATGATACAAACATTTGGCTGCCAAATGAATGAACATGATTCGGAAAAAATATCATCAATGTTAGAAGATATGGGGTATGATAAAGGTTTGATGGTTGATGAGTGTGATTTAATAATATATAATACTTGTGCAGTAAGGGAAAATGCAGAGTTTAAAGTATATGGGAATCTTGGACATTTAAAAATGGCAAAGAGAAAAAATCCAAATCTAAAAATAGCTGTATGTGGATGTATGATGCAACAACCTCATGTTGTTAAAGAATTAAAAGCTAAATATAATCATGTAGACTTAGTCTTTGGAACTCATAATTTGTATAAATTTCCGGAACTATTAATAAAGTCAATTGATGAAAGTAAAATGTTAGTTGATGTATGGGATGTTGATGGTGAAGTTATCGAAGGGCTTAGAAGTAGAAGAAAGTTTGAACTTAAAGCTTTTGTAAATATAATGTATGGATGTAATAACTTTTGTACTTACTGCATAGTTCCTTATACAAGGGGACGAGAACGAAGCAGAAAACCAGAAGATATAATAGATGAAATAAAAGGATTAGTTGAAAATGGAACCAAAGAAATAACATTACTTGGTCAAAATGTTGATTCATATGGAAGCACTTTAGAAAATCATATAACATTTGATATTCTTTTAAGAATGGTAAATGAAATAGATGGAATAGAACGAATTAGATTTATGACATCTCATCCCAAAGACATATCTGATGAAGTTATATATGCTATAAGAGATTGTGAAAAAGTATGTGAATTTTTACATTTACCAATACAGTGTGGAAGTACAAGTTTACTAAAAAAAATGAACCGACATTATTCTAAAGAATACTATTTAGAAATAATAGAAAAAGCTAGGAAAGAAGTCCCAAATATTGCTTTTTCTACAGATTTAATGATAGGTTTTCCAGGTGAAACTGAAGAAGATTTATTAGATACAATAGATGTAGTAGAAAAAGTAAGGTATGATTCAGCATTTACATTTATATACTCAAAAAGAAAAGGAACGCCAGCTGAAAAAATGCAAGATCAAATAGATGATAATATAAAACATGAAAGATTTAATAAAGTATTAGATACAGTTAATAAAATATCTGCACAAATAAATGATAGTTATAAAGGAAAAATAGTTGAAGTTTTAGTTGAAGGAGTGAGTAAAACTAATGATAATTTATTAACAGGAAGAACTAGACAAAATAAGTTAGTTAACTTCACAGGTGGAACGAAAGATTTAATTGGAAAGCTAGTTATGGTAAATATAAGAGAGGCTAAAACATTTTCTTTAAATGGTGTCTTAGAAGAATTTTAAGTCTAATAAAAAGCTATCTCAAAATAGGAGATAGCTTTTGTTTATATATAATCTTGTTGCATATTTTGTGAAATTTTATTGGAATTTATATAATCAAAATATAATTTAGTTTCAGAAACTACGACTGGTGATAGTGCGATAAGAGCTATTAAGTTAGGTATAGCCATAAGACCATTAACAATATCAGCTATTATCCAGACTAATTCTAATTTTAAGAATGAGCCAAGTAAAAGCATAGTAACAAATAAAATCCTATAACCATTTATTCCTTTAACACCAAATAAAAACTCAAAACATCTTTCTCCGTAATAACTCCAACCAAGAATTGTTGTAAAAGCAAATAAACTTAAACTAATTGTTAAAAATAATGGACCGATAGAAGGTAATACGTTTTCAAAAGCTGCTTGAGTCATAAGGGCACCATTTAAATCGGATTTCCATACACCAGACAGTATAAGAGCAAACCCAGTAAGAGAGCATATTACTAAGCTGTCTATAAAAGTACCTGTCATAGATATAAGACCTTGTTCTGCAGGCCATTTAGTTTTTGCAGCAGCAGCAGCTATTGGAGCACTACCAAGCCCTGATTCATTTGAGAATACTCCACGTGCAATACCATTTCTAATTGCCATTGATACAGTAGCACCTAAAAAACCACCAAAAGCAGCTGTTGGATTAAAGGCACTTTTTAATATAAGCATAAAGGTTTCTGGAATCTTATTAAAGAATATTACAAGTATCAAAGAACAAATTAAAATATACACACTAGCCATAAAAGGAACTATTTTAGTAGCTACATTAGATATACTTTTTATTCCTCCAAATATGACAAATGCAACAAGTATTGTTAAAATAATACCTGTAATTTTAGGGTCTACACCAAAACTACCATTTATAGAATCAGTGATAGAGTTTACTTGAGTAAATGTTCCTATTCCTAGTAAAGCAACTAATATCCCACTTACAGAGAAAAATACTGCTAAAGGTCTATATTTTTCGCCCATACCATTTATAATATAATACATTGGACCACCAGAGATATTTCCGCTAGAATCTTTTACTCTATATTTTATAGAAAGAAGTCCTTCGGCATATTTTGTAGCCATACCAAAGAATGCAGCAAGCCACATCCAGAATAAGGCACCTGGTCCTCCAGCTTTTATAGCAGTAGCAACTCCTACTATATTTCCTGTTCCAACAGTGGCAGCAAGAGCAGTACATAAAGCACCAAAACTTGAAATATCACCATTACCACTATCTTCAGCTTTAAAAATTAATTTTATAGATTGAGGTAATTTTGTAATTTGTAAAAATCCAAGTTTAAAAGTAAATAGTATACCAGTACCAACTAAAAGTATTAGTAGAGGTGGACCCCATACAAAAGAGTCAATTTTGTTAAAGATATCAATTAAATTCATAAAAAACACTCCTTATTTTTTATGCCCTAAAATCAATAGAGTTTTAATTGACAGGAAGCTAATAGAATTATTAACAATATTAAGTGTAATAAAAAAAGCTAAATCTTAAAAGATTTAGCTCTGGATATACACTAGGATATCTTAAATAAAAGTACAAAAATAGTACTCAAATTAAAATATAGTATCCCTGTCCTTTTGCCTGAGAGATTGAGCGGTATTGCCTTGCCCCTTCGGCGCCTAAATAGGTCTCTCCAGAGTTCCCTAAGCTTTACAGTCCTACTTTTACCAAGAAAAGTACCTGAGAGTGCAACTCCTTCGGTGTGCCAACGTGGCAACTCTTCTATAAAGCCTCAATCGGGTATTGATTTGTTATAGCATTATTTAATATTCATAATATAGAAAAATGTAAAAATTGTCAATTAATAATAATTAATAATATATTATTTTGTTGTATATAAATTAAATTGGGTAAATATAAAATAATTGTTAAAATATGAGAAGTATAGTATAATTAAGTTGAAAAATATATCAGGGGAGCTATTTGCTGAGAGGAGATTATTATCTCGACCCTTTAACCTGTTTGGATAATGCCAGCGTAGGGAGACAGAAAAGATATAAAAAGTCTTATCCTTAAATGGGATGAGACTTTTATTTTTGTCATACATTATTATGGAATCAATTAACTTAACAGAAGAATAGACTACCTAGTATAATCAAAAACATGACAAAATAATTTAGAGAGGGTGATTTAAATGGTAATAGCAGATGTATCTGTAATGCCTCTAAGACCTTATTGTGGGGAAGAGGAGATGTATAAAGTAGTAGATGCTTGTATAGACGAAATTTCTAAGAGTGGATTAAAGTATGAAATAGGAGCAATGAGTACTACTATAGAGGGTGAATTTGATGAGGTATTTAATCTTTTAAAGATGATACATAAAATACCTTTCAAACTTGGATGTGAAAGAGTTATAACTATAGCCAGGATAGATGAAAAAGCTGGGGGAATAACAATAGATGAGAAACTTAAAAACCATAGAAAAAATAAAAAATAGCTTATATCCACTAGCAACATTTTTATTCATATTGGTTATTTGGCAGTTTGTAGTAAGTACATACGACATACCACAATATGTATTACCACTACCAAGTGACATTATAGAAGTATTTTTTAAAGATTATCAAAACTTATATACACATACGTTAGTAACTTTAAATGAGGCGATACTTGGATTTATAGTAGCAGTAGTTCTATCATTAACTATAGGGATAACGATGGATTTTATACCACTATTTAAAAAATGTGTTTATCCTATAATGCTAGTATCTCAAACTATACCAACTATAACTATAGCACCGCTTCTTATAATATGGTTTGGATTTGATTCATTACCTAAAATAATAATGGTTACATTAACATGTTTTTTCCCAATACTTATAAGTTTTGTAGATGGTATAGAAAATATAGATAAGGATTATTTAAATTTATTTAAAACTATGAATTCTAATAAATTAAATACATTTATACACCTTAAATTTCCAATGTCTATGGATAAACTTTTTTCAGGTCTTAAAATATCAGCAACATATGCTGTTGTTGCAGCTACAGTAGCTGAATGGCTAGGTGGAACTGAAGGACTTGGAGTATATATGGTAAGGTCAAAGAGTGCATATGCACTTGATAAAGTTTTTGCATCAACTATATTGGTAGTAATATTTAGTTTAGTATTTGTTGGAATAATACAGACTATTAAAAAATTTGCTTTAAAGCATAAAAATTAGGGAGATAATTATGAAATTTAAAAAGATAATATCATTAGGGATGATAAGTGCACTTACAATAGGGACATTATCAGCATGTAGTAAGTCAAATTCAAATGAATCTAAAAAAAATGAAAATCTTGAAAAAGTAACTATGGTATTAGACTGGACACCGAATACTAACCATACAGGGTTATTTGTAGCACTTGAAAATGGATATTTTAAAGAAGAAGGATTAGATGTTGAAATAGTACAACCATCAGATGGAGGAGCAGCAACATTAGTAGCTACTTCAAAAGCTGACTTTGGAATAAGTTATCAAGAAGAAATGACATTTGCAAAAACTAGTGATGACCCATTACCAATAAAAGCAATTGCAACTATTATTCAGCATAATACTTCGGGATTTGCTTCTCCAAAAGATAAAAATGTAACATCAGTTAAAGATTTTGCAGGTAAGGTTTATGGAGGATGGGGATCACCATCTGAAGATGCTATACTTGATTCAGTTATGAAAAATGAAGGAAAAGAGTTAAAGGATTTAAAGGTAGTCAATATCGGAGATGATGATTTCTTTACAGCAGTAAAGAAAAATATAGATTTTGCATGGATATTTGAAGGATGGACAGGTATAGAAGCTAATCAAAAAGGGATAGAAATTAATTATATTCCTCTAAAAGATTTAGATAATAGATTAGATTACTATACACCTGTTATTATATCAAATGAAAAATTACTTAATGAAAAACCAGAATTAGCTAAAAAGTTTTTAAATGCTACTACAAAGGGATATAAATATTGTATAGAAAATCCAGAAGAATCTGCAAAAATATTAGTTAAACATTCACCAGAAATAAATGAAGAATTAGCAATAGAAAGTCAAAAATATTTAGCAGATAAATATCAAGATGACGCACCTAGATGGGGTGAGATGAAAGATAGCATATGGAATAATTACACAGATTTTTTAAGAGAATATGAAGTAATAAATAAGGATATGAAAGCAAGCGAGGCTTATACAAATGAATTCTTACCAAAATAAAAAGGTTAAGATATCAATAGAAAATATATCTAAAAGCTATGATGAAATAAAAGTTCTAAAAAATATAAATATAAAGGTTTATGATGGTGAGTTTATATCAATACTTGGGCCAAGTGGATGTGGTAAAAGTACAATATTTAATATTATTGCAAATTTAACTGATTATAGTAGTGGAAGTATTGATATAGATGGTAAATTAAGCTATATGTATCAAAAGGATTTACTTTTACCTTATAAAACTATAATAGATAATGTATGTTTGCCATTGATACTGATGAAATCAAAAAAAGATACAGCTTATGAAAAGGTTAAGCTATACTTTGAATTATTTGGTTTAGAAGGATATGAAAATAAATATCCAAGTGAACTATCAGGAGGAATGAAACAAAGAGCTAACTTTTTAAGAACATTTATAAATTCAAATGATATAATGCTTTTAGATGAACCATTTGGAGCATTAGATGCTATAACAAAAGCATCAATGCAGCGTTGGCTATTAGAAGTTAAAAATAAACTTAATTCTACCATACTTCTTATAACTCATGATATAGATGAAGCTATAATGTTATCTGATAGAATTTATGTAATATCTAAAAAACCTTCACATATAAAAAAAGAGTTTATAATTAATAAAGATAACTATAAAAAGGATAATTTAGAGGATAGAGAAAAATTAAAAAAAGAAATAATTAAATTTATATAACAAAAAAGCAGTAAGAATTTTACCTAATTCTTACTGCTTTTGTTATTATATAAGTAAGAGTTATAGTTAATAGATATAAATATCATAAAAATGGTATTACCAATAATATATTAAAAAATAGAAAATAGGAGGGGGAAATGCAGTATTTAATATTATTTTTAGAAGGGATTATTACATTTATATCACCTTGTATATTACCAATGATACCTATATACATATCATACTTTATGGGAGATAGTGAAAAAGAAGATAAAAAATTAGCTTTAGTAAATTCATTAGGATTTGTATCAGGATTTACAATAGTATTTACATTATTAGGAGCGGGTGCAAGTTCTTTTGGAAAATTTATAAATGAATATATAAAATTATTTAATATTTTGGGTGGAGTAATTTTAATTATACTAGGTATTAGCTATATGGGGATTATAAATATTAGTTTTATACAAAGACAATTTAAGTTAAAATATAAGATAGATAATTTGAAATTTACAAAATCTATAGTATTTGGAGCTGTGTTTGCTATTGGATGGACACCTTGCGTAGGAACTTTTTTAGGGTCAGCATTAATGATAGCAGCTCAATCTCAACATGCTACAGAAGGGGTTTTAATGTTATTTATATATAGTTTAGGATTAGGAATTCCATTTGTTATTTCAGCTATACTAATAGATAGCTTAAAAGGAACATTCAATTTCATAAAAAGAAATTATAAAATAATAAACACTATTTCAGGTATATTCTTAATAATAATAGGTATAGCAATGAGTAGTGGGTACTTAGGTAAAATATTATCTGTTTTAAGTTTTTAAAATTACAGAAATTATATTTTTAGGGGATGAAAAATGAAGAATAAAAAAATATTAGTAGTAAGTATTATATTTATATTCATTATGGTAGGGTCAGTAATCGGATATAAATATCTTACGAAGGATTATAATAATATGAGTATAAGTGATAAATATGAATCTAATAATGATAATAAAATCAAGTCAAAAGATTTTAAAGTATTTGATGTAGATGGAAAAGAAGTCAAATCATTAGACTATGAGGGTAAAAAAGCTGTAGTAATAAATTTTTGGGCAAGTTGGTGTCCCCCATGCAAGTATGAAATGCCATACTTTAAAAATGCAAATAGTAGGTATAAGAATGAGGATGTAGAAATATTAATGATAAACTTAACTGATGGAAAGAGAGAAACTAAAGAAAGTGCTATAAAGTATATGAAAGATAATGGTTATGATATGAAGCTATTATTAGATGAAGAATTGTCAGCAGCAAGTGAATATCAGGTTCAGGGTATTCCAAGGAGTATATTTATTGATAAAGATGGATATATAGTAAAAGATATTACAGGTGCAATAGAAGAAGATGAACTGTATAAAAATATAGATGATTTAATATAAAATCACAAATATAGATAATTCTAAAAGGGTATATACAATAACGAGTAAATTATAGTTATTGTATATACCCTTTTAGAATTAAACTCTATTTTTCACCGGCACCAGTTTTCTTAACATTTCTAATAGCATTTGAACTTTGGCCGATATTTTTTACTGATTTATTATTTTGCTTTGAGTTAGAACTCTTAGCTTTTTTTGCATCAATAAGTTTTTGCATCATTTCTAAATTTTTATTCATAATATATAAACTCCTCTATACTTTAAGTTATGTTATTTCAACTATATTTATATTATTATAAGTCTTATTTTCAACTATGGCAATCTTATAGTAAACAAAATAGATGATAATTATAGTATTGACATAGTTTTAAATTAATATGGGCTGAGGGGTGCACTAAAAAATGATAAAAGTTATAAATCAAGAACCAATACTAAAAAAATGACTATAAGTATAGTACTAAGTTTTATAACTTATGGATTTATTTTAATAATATTTATTATAAAAATAAGACTAGGAAAACCTAGTCTTATTTTTGTATGCCTGAATACAATATTTATATAAATATTTATAAATATGGGAGGTGTATTGATGGCTAATCAGATACAGCATATCGATATACAAAGTTTTAAGGGAATACAAAATCTAAAATTAGAAGACATGAAATCAGTAAATATATTAGTTGGAGATAATAATTCAAAGAAAACTACGGTACTAGAAGCCATTGAATTGTTTGAAAGGCCATTTGATTTTATATCTCATATTAAAAGAGTAAGTAGAAAATATAATTTAACAAATATTAAATATAATAAAATAAAAGAAATGTTTTATAACTGCGATTTAGACAATGAAATAAATATAAATTTATATATAAAAGATAAATTAAATAAACTATCTATAAATGGTAAAGAAGAACAACTTATATGTATCAATGATGATAGTAAGATTAATGAAATAAAAGATTTTGATAGAACAATACTTAGATATAATTTTAATAATGAACCAAAGGAATTTATAATGAGTGATAATCAAGATAGTTTTATTAGACCTAAAAAACAATTAGAACTTTTAAATATAGGATATATGATGCCAATAGATACCTATATGGAGGATAGTTCTATAGAAGCTATAGATAGAGTTATACAAAAGGGTGAAAAACAAAGATTAATAGATATGCTAAAAATATTTGATGAAAATATAGTAGATATAAATTTTACATCTGATAGAGAAATATATATAACAACTAATGATAAAGCGAGTATGAGTATGGGAAGCTTTGGAGATGGATTTAAAAAAGCTATGATACTTACCTCTAAGGTAATAGATGCTGAAAATGGAATATTACTTGTAGATGA
>JAVXLU010000045.1:0-1178 GCA_036646635.1 Romboutsia sp. | reverse complement strand
GAAATAGAAACATGTATACATAAGTATATAATAGGAAAAATATTTAAGGAAATAATAAAAAATAGTGAATTATACGATACTCAGATAATAGCTACTACACATAGCATAGAAGCAATAGGAGCATTACTTGAAAAGTTTGATGAAAGTTTAAATGAAGTGGTTGTATATAGATTAGAAGAATTTAAAGGCCAGATATATTCAAGAAGATTCTCTGGAGATAAGGCATATGAAATTATACTACAAGAAGGTGGTGATTTAAGATAATGAATCATTACCTTTTTATAGTAGAGGGTGCTCATGATGTTTCACTTGTATCTAGTATATTAAGAGTACTTAAATTTAGATGTATTAAAGATATTACTCATATAATACCTCCATTTAATAATTTATTAATGGATAGATTTCCACTTGAAAAAAATAGCTTAGATTTATATAATAAAATTCCTACTTTCTATGCGAAAGAAAATAAAAATATTTGTATTATTAGTGCAGATGGAGAAATGAAATTAATAAAGGCATTAGATAATGCTATAAGTAAGTTTAGATTAGAAGAATTAGATGATTTGACTAAAGTAATAATATTTTGTGATGGAGACCTTAAAAATAGAGAAGACAAAATAAGTGAACTAATAAGACTTAGTTTTCCAAAAGGTAATGATTTAGAGATTAATAAGGAGAAATTAAGAGATGGATTTTTATCATTAAAGTATGTAGAAATTATAAATATAGAAATGGAGTTCTTTGTTATGCCAAATAATAAAGATAGTGGAAGATTAGAACAGATATTGATAGAAGCAATAAAATTAGTTGATAAAGAATTATTAGAAGATGTGGATATATTTTTATCTAACGTACCTAAGGAGTATAAAACTAAGTGGAGTGAAAGTAATTCAAAGTTCGATAAAACTAGAATATCTTGTGTTGGAAATGTAAAGAATCCTGCATCTTCTATGGGATCATTAATAGGAAGTAGTAAATGGATAACATCTGATACTGTTAAAAATTGTAAGCTACTAGGCGGTATATATAAATATATAGAAAATGTAGTTAGGTAACCCTAAATAATTAGGGTTATTTTTAAATAAAAAATATTTATCAAATCTTTAAAAGATAGTATTGAAATGAAGAATATAGAAAAACAAATTAGCAATAAAAGAACTTTTAGACCAAGAGATAAT
>JAVXLU010000044.1:0-16023 GCA_036646635.1 Romboutsia sp. | reverse complement strand
TGAAAGATAAGTATAGTAATAGAGTAAATTTAATTCAAAAAAAAGTGGAAGGTATAAATACATATATAAATGATTTACATGACTATTCAAAACAATGTATAGAAAAATATTTAAATAATGAAGAATCTCCAGTTAAAAAATATTATAACTATTTAAACCCGATGCCTGTTAAACAGTCACTAAATTTTAATACAAAAAATGATGATGAAAAATTATTGATTGAAATTAAGCATAATGAAAATTCTATAACTAGATTAGCTAATAAAACACTGAGTTCAGGACAATTAAATGTTTTAGCACTATCAATATTTTTAGCTATGAATGAATATCAAAGGATGAATAATTTAAATATGATAGCCATTGATGACCCTATACAAAATATGGATGATATAAATCAATTTTCAGTATGTGATATTTTAGGTAATATACAAACTCAACTGATTTTTTCAACTCATGATATAGAATTTTTAAAATTATTTTTGAAAAAAAATAACTATAAAAAAGGAAGTATAAGGATATTTAACTTAGAGAGTCCATATTTAACATCTAATAAAGTTAACATTATAGATAATGATTAATAGATCACAAGTACGTAACCACAATAAAAAAGCACTGAATTTGAAGTCTTAATATGTCAAATCAGTATTTTTTATTATAGTTAATTATGAGTTAGATATAATGTTTTATTATTTGATGAAGCATAAAGAGCTTGGGATGAGGAAAAGATGAACTCAGGTGGTATAAGTGAGCCACAAGCTTTAATTAATATATGTGACAAAATCTATAAAGCTAAAGGGGATGTTACTTTAGTTTGCTTTGTGGGAAATGGACAATCTATTCATGAAGGAGAGGAAAAAGGAATTAAGCTTTGGGTAGAGGCGCTAAAAGATAGACTAGATTATGATATATATTTACCTGATAAGTTTAAAGAGAAATTTTCAGAGGTTAAAAGTTTAAATATAGTAAATGAGCTGCATTTAGATGTGTCTATTAGAAATAATTTCATAGATATATCTAATTTTATTGAAGCGGTTTTAAGTTGTAATGGTTCTGAGGCAAGAAAAGGGTTAGATTATCTAAAGTCTAAAGGTTTTGTTATTAAGGTAAGTTGTGATTTTAATAAGTGTATGGAGCATGTTGAAAATCTTGAAAATAAGAGTTTAAAGCATGGACTTCTTATATCTTCAAAGGTAAAGGGCAATGATTTTGAAAATGTTAAGAAAGCTTTAGGAAAAAGTAATTTTACAAGTTATATAGATTCAAGAGAGGCAGGTAAGTAGTTTTTAAGGGATTGTAATGAGATGAAAATTGCAGCTTCTGAGTTTGCTTGTCAGGGGTTAGAGATAGATTTTCCTATTGTTATATTTGGTGGAGACTATGTTATTAAAAATGGTAGGTTTGATTTTGATGAAAGCAAACTTGGATATCATTTGAAGAAGTATAAAAATCCTAAGTTAATTATGGAAAATATTTATAGGGTTTTATTGACTAGAAGTAGAAAAGGAATGATTTTATATATTCCTTATGATGAGAATTTAGATGAGACTTATGATTTTCTTATGAGTATAGGTGTTAATAATTATATATAGATTAGTATTTTGTTAATATAGATATATATAAGATTAAAGGAGACATATTATGGAGTATACTAAGGCATAGTTAAAGGAAATTCAGGCGAAGATTGTATATACTTTAGATGAGCATGGCGAGATGAGGTTTGGTAAGTTGGCTAAGATGATTATTCATTCTGGTATGGCTGATTCTAGTTTTATTGTTTTGAAGACTTTAAAGAGAGGTTGCGTTGAGTTTAAGGAGTTTGATGGGACGGAGCTTTTTGTAAATACTAGGACTGGGTATTGGAAGTGATAGATTAATATTTGGAAAGTACTGATTTTCAGGCTTAGGATTTGGGTCGGTGCTTTCTTTTTTCGTATAGATTTTAGTTTGGCTCTGTGAGGGGAGTTTGAGGTTACATAGCATCTTCCTGCACTGAAAGACTAAAGGGCGCAGCTTTAACGTTTCGTCAGATCGCTATATAACCTCAAACTCTTTCCTGTGAAAAACATTGTACTTGATGGAGGAGTCTATCAAGTACAATGTTTTTTTATAATTAAAGTTGATGAGTTACTAAGTGATATTAATAAAGTAATTTGATATAATGAAGCAAAATATGATAATATGTGGTAGTGAGTTGAAATTAATATAATAAGTAATACCAAGGCTTGACGTGAATATATAGTTAGATATTTAATAGAGAAACTAGTAGTTTAGATAGATCAACTATTCAACTTATGAAATAGGATAGTTCTAATATTGTTTGAATAAGTGGCATTGCCTAATAAATACGAGGTGATTAAATGAGAAATATACCAGATGAGATTAAAAATTTAATAGTAAATGTATTTCCAAAAGAAAGTACTATAGCCATTATAATATTTGGTAGTTATGGCACAGATAAGCAGACTTTAGAAAGTGATATAGATATAGCCTGGATTCCTAATAAAAAAGTACCGATTACAGAACTTGCAATCAAAACTGAGGCTTTACGAAGTGTATTGGATATTGATGTAGATTTAAAGATTGTTACAGATAATTATACTATATCACTTAGAAAAGCTATTTTTGAAGGTGATGTTATTTATGAATCTAAAGAGTTTAGGGATTATATAAATGATTTCTATTTTGAAAATAGCGATGTAATAGATATCTTAAATTGGAGAGATATGTATGTTAATTAAAAATAAAAGTAGTTATTTTTCAATAAACATAAGCTCATTTAAATATGAAATTTGATAAAAAGTGAATATAGGCATTAAGAAAGAACACAAAAATGGGGGTGAAATATCATTATGGATTATGGCTGGTTAAACAAAGGAAGCCTATTATTTGGATTAATAGCACTAATAATTCCTATCATAAAAATTATGATGAAAGACGAATCTGATACCAAGAGATTAGGAATACTCTCAGGAATTAGTATAAGTGCATGTGCAATTTCTTTATGCATGCAAATAATATACGCGAATCATCTAGTGAATATACAAGACTGGACAGCACTAATGGACTTAACAGATACAGTAGCAAAAGTTTCAGCAGTACTTCTTATAGCTACTATTACACTTAATATTATCACATATATAACATACAATAGAAAAAAATCTCAAATTTAAAAATTGCTAGAAAGTTGATAATATTTTTTATTATAGTATTAATACTTATAGCAGGAACAAGTTTTTACACAATATCTAAATTAAGGCAAGTAGAAAACCTGAGTAAACAATTATTTACAGGACCGTATCTATTAACAACTGAATCAATGACCATTCAGCTGCTTTTGGTAGAGACCTTGCTTATACTATGCTTAGACAAGATCACGATAAGTATAAACCAATATTTGAAAAGGATTTTTATGAGAAAAATGATTAGAGTAACTAAGGAAATTATAAATGATACAACTCGTGTTTTAGGAGAAATAGCATCAGGTAATTTCAATACAAAACCTCAAGTAGAATACATAGGAATATTTAAAGAAATAGAAAATTCATTAGATAAAATAACTTACGATTTAAGTGAAACAATGTCACAAATAAATTTAGCTTCTGAAGAAGTTGAATCCGCATAAGAACAAGTAGCTAGTGGATCACAAATGTTATCACAAGGTTCTACTGAACAAGCAAGTTCAGTACAAGAATTATCTGCAACTATTGTGGAAATATCTGATGAAATTAAAAATACAGCAGAAAATGCTAAAAAAGTTAATTCTTTAATATTAAGTGCAGGTCGCCAAGTTAAAGATGGAAATGAACAAATGGTTAAAGCAATGGAAGAAATCTTATTTGCTTCAAATGAAATAGGAAGAATTATAAAAACAATAGATAATATAGCATTCCAAACAAATACATTAGTACTAATGCTGTAATAGAAGATGAACGTGCAGGAGAAGCTGCTAAAAATACAGTAGTGCTTATTGAAAACTCAATAGAAGTAGTTAATAAAGGAACTGAGATAGTAGATAGTACAGCTCAATCACTTCAAAAGATAATAAATACAACAAATAAAACTACTGCATTAGTTGATAATATAGCTAGATCATCTGAAGAAGAAGCTAGTGCAATGAATCAAGTTACACTAGGAGTAGAACAAATTTCAGAATTAGTACAAACTAACTCTGCGACATCAGAAGAAAGTGCTGCTGCGAGTGAAGAATTAAGTGGACAAGCACAAATGCTAAAATCACTTATTGAAAACTTTGAATTAAAAGATACTAATAAATCTAGAAAAATTAATAATTTTTAATCTGGGAATATAAGTTAATACATTTAAAAAGGCTATGATTATGAAATCATAGTCTTTTTAAAATATGGTATAATATGGATAATAAAGAAGATCTAACATAAGGTACACATAATATTTTTTCTTGTATAATATAGATTATGATGGGTTAGTGGAGGAGCACTAAAATATGATAGGTAAAAGGATAAATAAGAATGCAATTATTAGAGATAATAATAAGATAACTAGATCGGAATTGATTTTTACGTTAAATAGAGTAAAATGATATTTACATTTAACTCAGCTTATTACCATTATAATTTGTTTTCACTATTGAAACTCACAAAAAGCTACTGATGTTTTTATCAATAGCTTTTTTATTATTATATTATAATGAATCTTGTACATATATAATTATTAAAATTTAAGTGTGATTTTTAATAAAGTCAATATTATAAACATTTTTAATTTTACATAAATTTGGTAAAAATTGGAATAAAATTATAAATAATGCTATAATAGGATTGAACAAATTAAACAAGTAAATAACTAAATTTTAAAAGGAGTGAATATACTATGGGTATAACTTTATCTAAAGGACAAAAAGTTGATTTAACGAAGGGAAATCCTGGATTAAAGCATGTGTTAATAGGACTTGGCTGGGATACTAACAAGTATGACGGTGGGTTTGATTTTGACTTAGATACAGCTGCATTTTTAGTAGGAGAAAATGGAAAGGTTACAAATGATTTAGACTTTGTATTTTATAATAATACAGACCATACTTCAGGAGCTGTTAAGCATTTAGGTGATAATAGAACGGGTGCTGGGGATGGAGATGATGAACAAATACAAATTGACTTATCTTTAATACCAAGCAATATAAATAAAGTTGCTTTTACAGTAACAATACACGAAGCACAAGAAAGAAGACAAAACTTTGGGCAAGTAAGTAATGCATATATAAGAGTAGTAGATGTTGATAAGAACGAAGAATTAATCAACTTTGAATTAGGTGAAGATTTCAGTATAGAAACTGCAGTAGTAGTAGCTGAAATTTATAGACATAATGGAGAGTGGAAATTTAATGCATTAGGATCTGGATTTGAAGGTGGATTATCTGCTCTATGTAATAACTTTGGTATAAATATATAAGGGGGAATATGTTATGGCAATAACCTTAAAAAAAGGCCAAAAAATAGATTTAACTAAGGGTAATCCTTCATTAAAAAATCTTAAACTAGGATTAGGATGGGACATTAACTCATTTGATAGCAACTATGACTACGATTTAGATGTTAGTGTATTTATGGTAGGTAAATCAGGAAGAGTTGAAAGAGATGATGACTTTATATTCTACAACAACTTAAAACATATATCAGGGTCTATTGAGCACTTAGGTGATAATAGAACTGGTGAAGGTGATGGAGACGATGAAGAAATATTAATGTCATTAGATAAAATACCAAATCATATAGAAAAGGTAGCAATAACTGTTACAATACATGAAGCACAAGAAAGAAGACAAAATTTTGGACAAGTAAACAACTCTTATGTTAGAGTTCTAAACTCTGACAATGAGCAAGACGTGCTAAGATATGACTTGGGAGAAGAATTTAGCATAGAGACGGCGATAACTGTATGTGAAATATATAGATACAATGGAGAGTGGAAGTTTAGTGCAGTAGGGTCTGGATTTGAAGGCGGGCTTGAAGCACTTTGTAAAAATTATGGTTTAGATGTTTAATATTTAGGAGGAGATTATTATGTCAATTAATTTACAAAAAGGACAAAAGATAGATTTAAGAAAATCTAACCCAAGTTTAAGCTCTATAAGTATAGGACTAGGATGGGATCCTGTTGCTCAAAGTGGTGGTGGATTTTTAAAATCAATGTTTGGTGGTGGACAAAATATAGATTGTGATGCATCTGTATTTATGCTAAACCAAAAAGGTCAAATGAGTAACTCAAAAGATTTAATATATTTTGGAAACTTAAAAAGTGCTTGTAAATCAGTAATACATACTGGTGACAATCTTACTGGTGATGGTGATGGTGATGATGAGCAAATATTAGTTAACTTAGATAAGGTTCCTGCAAATGTAGATAAGTTACTTTTTGTAGTAAATATATATAGCTGTGTATCTAGAAAACAACACTTTGGTATGATAAAAAATGCATATATTAGAGTTGTAGACCAAGCTAATAAAAAAGAAGTAGCAAAATATAATTTAACTGATGATTATTCAGGTAAAACTTCTCTTATAGTTGGCAGTATATACAGACATAATGGGACATGGAAGTTCTCAGCTATAGGACAAGGAAGTAATGATACTGGACTTAATGATATAATTAAAAACTTAGCCAGGATAGAATGTGCATATGGGGTATAAAATGAAATATTATAATGAGAATCAAGAAGAAGTTTTAAAAGAATTAGGGATTGATAGTGAAAAAGGACTTTCTAGTAGTGAAGTGAAAATTAGAAGAGAAAAATATGGTTTAAATGAGTTCACTCCAAGAGAAGAAGGAAGCTTTTGGGATGACTTGAAAGAAAATTTAAGCGAGCCTATGATACTTATACTAATAGCAGCAGCTATTATAAGTGCAGTAATAGGAGAGACTCATGATGCTATAGGTATAGTATGTGCTATAGCTGTAGGTATAGGAATCGGTATGGTTACTGAAGGTAAATCTAAAAAAGCAGCCGATGCTTTATCTAAATTAACTGAAAATATAGAAGTAAAAGTACTAAGAGATGGAAAAGTTCAGCAAGTATCTAAAAGTGAGTTACTTCCAGGAGATATAATTTATATTGAAACTGGAGATATGATACCAGCAGACGGTAGACTTATAGAATGTATAAACTTAAAATTAAGGGAAGATATGTTAACAGGAGAATCTGATGATGTATCTAAAAAAGCTGATATTATAATACCTATGGAGCAAATAGAGGCTAAAGGAAAAATGATAGAGCAAGAACCTATACCTGCTAAACAAATAAATATGGTATTTGGAGGAACACTAGTAGCCTATGGTAGAGGAACTATGGTAGTTACTTCAATAGGTGACAGTACAGAAATGGGTGAAATAGCTCAACATTTAACTGGATCAGATGAAGAAACCCCTCTTCAAGCAAAGCTTGGAAAACTTGGAGGAACTATAGCTAAAATATCTTCAGCAATAGCTGGATTATTATTCTTATTTATGGTTTTCCAAATGGTAGGTAAGGGTATTTTAAACTTAGATATGTCTGGCGTTATGCCATTTTTAAATTCTATAGAACCAGTAAAAACAGCATTTACAGTTTGTGTTGCATTAATAGTTGCAGCAGTACCAGAAGGGCTTCCAACTATGATAAATATGACTTTAGCTATAACAATGCAAAAAATGGCTAAGATTAATGCTTTAGTTACTAAAAAAGAAGCTTGTGAAACTATAGGTTCTGTATCTGTTATATGTTCAGATAAAACTGGTACATTAACTCAAAATAGAATGACTGTAGAAGTTGCACATATTGATGGCAGATATATTGAAGGTGATGGAGCAAGTACTAATAGTTACTTTAAAGAAAACTGTATGATAAACTCTACAGCAGATATTAAACATGATGATGGTGAATTTAAATACTTAGGTAGTGCAACAGAGTGTGCATTATTACTTTATAACAAAGATATAGATTATAGATCTATAAGAAAAGAATCAAATATAGTTGCTCAAAATCAATTTACTTCTAATACTAAAAGAATGACATCTGTAATAGAAGAAAATAATAAATATATACTTTTATCAAAAGGTGCGCCAGAAGTAATTCTTGAACTTTGTTCGCATGTACAAAAAGCTGATAGTATAGTTCCTATAACTGATGCAATTAAAAATGAAATATTAGTAGAAATCGAAAAGTTACAAGTTAAGTCAATGAGAACCTTAGGATTTGCTTATAAAGAAATTTACTTAAGAGGTGAAGAAAGCGAGGCTGCTGTAACACTTGAAGCTGAAGCTATTGACATTGATGATGAAGAAGAAAATTTAGTATTTAGTGGATTTGTTGGAATAAGAGACCCACTAAGACCTGATGTTATAGAATCAGTATCTATAGCAAATAAAGCTGGAATTTCTGTAAAAATGCTTACAGGAGACAACATAAACACAGCTAGAGCTATAGGTGAAGAATTAGGATTATTGAAAAATAACATGAGAGCTGTTGAGGCATCTTTCATTGATACATTAACTGATGAAGAATTAAGAAAAGAAATTAAAACTATATCAATAGTTGCTAGAAGTAAGCCGGATAGTAAGATGAGAATAGTTCAAGCCCTTCAAGCTGATAGTGAAGTAGTTGCAGTTACAGGAGATGGTATTAACGATGCTCCAGCATTATCAAAAGCCGATGTTGGTATAGCGATGGGTATATCGGGCACAGAAGTATCTAAAAATGCAGCAGATATTATCTTAACTGATGATAGTTTCTCAACAATAGTAAAAGGAATACAATGGGGTAGAGGAATCTATGATAACTTCCAAAGATTCGTTCAATTCCAATTAACGGTAAACGTAATAGCATTCTTAGTTGCCATAATATCTCAAGTTATGGGGCAAGAAATGCCATTTACCACTATACAATTATTATGGGTAAATATAATAATGGATGGACCTCCAGCATTAGCATTAGGTCTAGAACCAGTTAGAGATAACGTATTAAAAAGAAAGCCTGTAAATAGAAATGCAAATATAATATCTAAGTCTATGACATTTACTATAGGATTAAACGCATTATTTATAACAGCTATATTAATGATACAATCTACATTTAACGTATTAAATGCAGCACCAGATCAACAAGGAACAGTAATGTTTGCTTTATTTGCATTCAGTGCATTATTCAATGCATTTAACTGTAGAGAATTTAACGCTGATAGTATAATACCAAACTTCTTTAAAAATACTTTAGCATTAAAGATTATAGCAGTAACAGGTATAGCTCAAGTAATCTTTACACAAGTATTTAAGGATTTCTTCAATTCAGTACCACTTGAAGCAACGTTATGGATAAAAGTATTATTAGTATCATCAAGTGTAGTAGTAGTAAATGAAGTAGTTAAATTAATAATAAGAACATTCTCTCATAAAGATAAAGAAAGAGAATTAGAGTTATCTAAGCAAGAAGGATAAAATAAAATAATTTTAAATTAATGGGGATGTCTCAAAGTAGGTAGTATTTTGAGGCAGCCCCAAAATACTATATAGGGTTAAATTTAGGAGGATAAATGAGCGATTCAGTAGTATTTGAAAAGATATTCTCCAGCCAATCTGATAGAGGAAACTATACACCTTCAAAGGGATATACAAGTTACTTTATTGCTAATATTGGAGTAGTAAGTGAAGATTTATATAATTTAGAAATTTTTAAAGCAAACTCTTCTATAAATGAAAGAAATGATATTGTTTTATTTTCACAAAGTATTGCTAATCCTAGTGATTTTGATATGATAAAGTACTTTAAAAATAGCTTATCAAATTACAGAGGAAGTATATTTGATTTAAATATTAATATTGTAAATGATAAAGAAATAAACAATAGAATAAAAAAAACTTTTGATATTATTTTAAAAGAAGAAAACAATGAATTTACCAACGATAGAATTAAGCAAAATTTTATTGTAAAAATTATGGCTTGGATAAAAACATATGTAGGTAAGCTTAATATAAATAAAGCTGAAGTTCCAAAGATTATTTTTTATGGAGAAATAAAAAAACATGAAGTTTATCTATTACTAATATTAAATTTAGCTGGGTTTGATGTTTTATACTTAAATCCTAATAGTGATAGTAATATAGATATGTTAAAAAAAGAAAAGTATAATGTAGAGTTAATTAATAACACATTAGTAGATAATAATTTAAGTTTTGAAGAAAGAGTAGAGTTTGGAGAAAAGGTTGAAAAATCATCAATAAAGAAAGCCTTTACAATTGGAGCCGAAGCTTCTAAAAGAATTAGTGAGGAATTATTAAATGATTCTGGCTTTATAAAGCCTTGGCAATTACAAGATAGATCTATAAAGAGCTTACTTCTAAGTTCAACTGTTGATGAAATATCTATTTACTGGAAACAACCACTAAAGTTAAGACAAGGATTTAACTTTGATAAAAATATAGTTCAAGCACCAGTATTCTTTTCAAAAATTAATGGTGTCTATAATGACACAAATGAATATATTAACTTTATTAATTCATTAAAAGATTGTAATGAAGCATTTTTCATTGAGTATGATGACAATATAAATCATTTTTCAAAAGAATTTACTAAAGAAGCTTTTAGTTTATCTTTTGTGCTTAATTCAGAAGGGAAAATAGACAAAAAGACAATATTAGATGATAAGAATTATTCTATATCAACACTAAGTGTAAATCAACAAAATATGATTTTAGATAAAATTGAAGAAGTCATAATGAGCGAAATATTTCTAGATGGGTTAAATCGAGAAGATACAATAAAAGGTTTGTACTCAGTTTTATATATGAATAAAAGGTTTGTACATATGTTAAACAACTTTGATTATTCTCTTTTAAATCCTAAGTTAATTATTTATTTAGGAAAAAGCTTAGTATTTGATAAAGAAATTGTATTTATGATGATATTACTTAGTAAGATAGGTTTTGATATAGTAATACTTACTCCTGGAGGAGAAAACTGTATTGAAAATGTAATTAATAATCAGATTGTAGATATACATAGACTTGATAAAATGGTTTATGACTTTAAATTGTCTTCACTACAAGAAGACGAATCATTATTTAGAAAATTATTTTTAAAAAGGAGTGGATTTAAATGGGGATAAACATGAGTGGACTTTCAAAAGACAAAAACGTAGTAGAGGTTATAGATAATAATTTATCAACGAATGAAGATAACTTTGATATAGTTGAATATACAAATAATAAAAAGATGGAACTTAGAAAAGATAAAGAAGTTGAGGCGCTTACAGCTCTTATTGAAGTAGAAAATCCTGATACTATACTTCAATTTGGGCGTGCTGCATCTGAAGGTATAGCAAGAGTTTCAGATAGCTTACTTAATACTATTAAGATGAATAGAAATGAAGAAAACTCTAAAATGCTTGTTCAATTAACTAAAATTATGGATAAGTTTGACTTAGATGATTTCCAAGAAGCTAAAGAACCTACTTTCATACAAAAAATATTTAAGAAAGCTAATAACGCCATAGAGTTAATGTTCCAAAAATATGATACTCTTGGTGGAGAAGTTGAAAAAATTCAAATAGAGCTTGAAAAGTATGAAAGAGATATAAATACATCTAATAAGCAAATAGGAGCTATGATAAGTGAAAACTTTGATTTTTACAATGAACTTCAAAAGTATATTGTAGCTGGTGAAATGGCTGTTGAAGAAATGGAAAATGAAATACTTCCACACTTTAAGAGTAAAGCTGAAACATCTACAGATCAAATGGATATGGTTGAATATCAAGATTTATTAAAAATCTATGATATGTTAAATCAAAGAGTGTACGATTTAAGAATAGCTGAAAATATAGCTATACAAACAATACCAATGTTAAAAGGAATGCAACACAATAACTTTGGACTTGTAAGAAAGATAAATAGTGCATTTGTAGTTACTCTTCCTGTATTTAAGCAATGCTTATCTCAAGCAATATTACTTAAAAAGCAAGAATTACAAGCTAAGTCTTTAAAAGCTCTTGATGATAAAACTAATGAACTTTTACTTAGAAATGCACAAAATGTGTCTACACAAAGTGCTCAAATAGCAAGAATGGCAGGTACTAGTTCAGTTCAAATAGAAACATTAGAAAAAATGTACAACACTATAAAAACTGGAATAGATGAGACTATGAGAATAGAAGCTACTAACAGAGATGCAATAAAGGATAACACAAAGAGACTAGAAAGTCTAAATACAGCTATAATTTATAACAAATAGTAATATAAAAGGGCTAATTTTATTAAGTTAGCCCTTTTATATTACTATGGGGAGGACAATTTGAAATACTTTGACGATATAAATGAAATAGATAAAATTTTTTTAAAAAAGCCTATTGAGTTTGATGATAATACTGAAGTTGACATATTAAAATATGCTCTAGGGACTTTTTTATATGTTCCTGCTACACAGTACAATATGATATATAAAAGTATTACAGGTCAAGTTAGGGGAATAAAAGCTTTGGCTATATGTCTTGAAGATGCTATAGGTATAAATGGAGAAGAGGAAGCTATTGATAACCTTAAATTAATACTAGAGAATTTAAGGAATAACAAAATAAAAGAGATCAAGACTAGACCATTAATATTTATTAGAATAAGAAACGTTGAGCAGTTAATTAAAATTAAAGATATTATTGTAAAAAATAAAGAAGTACTGACAGGTATATTAATTCCAAAGGCTAATGCAAGCATAGTTAAAGATTGTATAGAAGTGCTAGATTCAACTAATATTAAAAATATTTATGTAATTCCAATAATAGAAAGCAAGGAATTTATATACAATGAAACAAAAGAAGAAAGTTTTAAAAAATTATATAATACTCTTCTTAATAACAAAGAAAGAATTTTAAATATAAGAATAGGTATAGCTGACATACTTGGAATCTATGGTATAAGAAGAATTAAATATTTTTCTATATACGATAATTTAATTTGTACATCATTTATAACAGATGTAATAAATTACTTAAATAGAGATGAACTAGATATCCCAATAAGTGGAGGTGTATCTGAATTATTTGATATGAACAATGAAGAAATAAGAAATAAATATCTAAAGGAAATATTATTAGATAAATTCCACGGACTTGTAGGTAAAACTGTTATACATCCAAATCAAATTCCATTGGTACAAGCTTTGTGTACAGTAAAATATGAAGACTATAAGGACGCTGAAACAATATTAAATAGTATAGATAGCAAGTTTGGCGTTAACAAAAGCATATGTGGAGGAAGAATGAATGAAATAAATCCTCATTTATTATGGGCTAAAAAAATAATGATACTATCACAAATATATGGAGTATTAAATG
Organism: Romboutsia sp.; assembly: GCA_036646635.1. Classification (GTDB taxonomy): domain Bacteria; phylum Bacillota; class Clostridia; order Peptostreptococcales; family Peptostreptococcaceae; genus Faecalimicrobium. The sequence goes on along the minus strand of JAVXLU010000044.1, from coordinate 2,692 downwards.
AAGGGGTAGAATATGATGAGCTGTTTTAAATTTAATTGCGATATAAATATAACAGATAATCCATTAAACTTAAATCTTGATGATTATTTAGAAATTGCTGTAAGAAATAATCCTAAGAGGAAATTCTTATTTGTATCAAAGGTATTAGGTAAACACCTTGCTTGTAAGGCTTATGAAGTGGATAATTTAGGAAGACTAATAGTAGAAGCTTATAAAAATAAAAATATAAATGGAAATAATGGAACAATAATATCATTTGCTGAAACTGGAACAGCTATAGGTCATAGTGTGTTTAATTATTTAGATGGTGATTATGAATTTATACATACAACAAGAGAAATAGTTGATGGTTATAAAAGCTTAGATTTTTTAGAAGAGCACTCTCATGCAACAGATCATAATTTGTATTTTGAAAATCTAGAAATATTAAAAAGTGAGGGAGAAGTATTTTTAGTTGATGATGAAATAACTACAGCTAATACATGTATAAATATTATTAGAAAGATACAAAGTATTTACCCTAAGAAAAGATATATAATATGCTCTATACTTAATTGGGTGGATGATGTAAATCTTGATAAAATCAAAAGAGTTGAAGAAGAATTAGATTGTAAGATTGAATTTGTTTATTTATTTAAAGGTAATTTTGACTTTGTTATGGATAGTATACCTGTTGTGAAGGATACAATAGCGATTAAAGATATTAATAGGGAAATAAAAGTTAATTTTATTGATTTAGATATGGATGACTATATTAATGATAAGAAATATATTAAGTACACTGGAAGATTTGGTATAAATAAAAAAGACCAAGAAAGGCTTATGCAAGTTATTAAGAGGGAAAGTGAAAAATTAAAAATAGAAAATAATGATTCTGATGTACTGTACTTAGGTACTGAAGAGTTTATGTATATACCAATGCTATTTGCAAAGGAAAGTAAGGGTAATGTGTATTGTCACTCTACTACTAGAAGTCCTATTGTAGATATTGAAAAGTATGGATACCCTATAAATTCTAAGTTTGAGATAGAGAGCTTTTACAATAAAGGGATAAAAAACTATGTTTATAATTTAGACAAGAAAAATTATTCAGAGTGTTTCTTATTTATTGAGTCAAAGAAAGATGAAAGTGAGTTTAATGATATTATTAATATTTTTAAGCACACTTCTATAAATAAATTAAATGTAGTCAGTTGTTAAGGTGAAGTGAATTTTTTTATTTGGAGGAGATTGACAATTGAAAAATTTTGGTACGTATTCTAAAGAGGATGTAGTGTTTTTACTAAAAGATATATCTTCATTAATAGTTGAAGAAGGAAACAAAGAACGTGAAATAAAAATTCAAAATGGAAATCATTACTCAGAAATGATACCTATAGAACATGAAATAAGTGAGGAGTACTTGAAATTATACAAAGAAAAGCTAGAAAGTAATAAAGATGGATTGGCTTATGCAATAGGTGTGATGTCTGAGAAGATTATTAAGAGAAACGGAGAAGATGTAGTTATTGTATCCCTTGCAAGAGCGGGTACTCCTATTGGTATACTAGGAAAGAGGTATTTAAAAAATAGATACAATTTAGATTTACCTCATTACACTATTTCTATAATACGAGATAAGGGGATTGATATTAATGCTATAAAATATATAGTAAACAACCATCCAAATTCTAAGTTGCAGTTTGTTGATGGATGGACTGGGAAGGGAACTATATCAAAAGAATTGGAGAAGGCATGTACAGGCTTAGAAGCTATATTTAATAAAAAGTTTGATTCAACTCTTGCAGTACTTGCAGACCCTGCTGGATACTCAGAACTTTACGGAGTTAGGAATGATTTTTTTATACCTAGTGCTTGTTTAAATTCTACAGTATCAGGATTAGTTAGTAGAACAGTTTTAAGAGATGATTTAATTGGTAAAGAAGATTTTCATGGTGCTAAGTTTTATGAACATCTAAGAGATTGTGATGAGTCTATAAATTATATAAATACGATAGATAATTGTTTTGAAAGTCAGTATGAAAATATAGATAATGAACTTAAAAATTGGAAGGGTGATATTATCACTAAAGATGGAGATAAGGATGTTTCAAGAATTAAGGATATATATGACGTTAAGGATATAAACTTTATCAAGCCAGGGGTTGGAGAGACTACAAGGGTGCTACTTAGAAGGGTACCAGATAAAATTCTAGTTAGAAACATTAATGATGAAAGTCTAAGGCATATACTTATTTTGGCTAAGGAAAAAAATGTTGAAGTTGAAGAAATGAATTTAAAAAGTTATAGCTGTTGTGGAGTTATTAAGAATATGAGGGATATTTAAATGATAGTTTTTTATAATTTAGATAGAATTATTACTTATTCAAATAAAGTTTTAGCTACTAAAAAGATACAAATGGAAGTATTATTTATACCAACTACTATTAGAGCGGGTGAATAGTTCATAACTAAAATTAAAAACTTAAAAGGGAGATATTATTATGGATTATGGTTGGTTAAACATAGGAAGCCTATTATTTGGATTAATTGCACTAACAATTCCTATAATAAAAATTATGATGAAAGACAAACCTAATAGCAAGAACTTAGGAATACTCTCAGGAATTAGCATCAGTGCATGTGCAATTTCTTTATGCATGCAAATACTCTACGCTAATCACCTAGTAAACATACAAGACTGGACAGCACT